>CAUJKI010000208.1 GCA_963205015.1 Pseudomonadota bacterium | reverse complement strand
CGCGGCCGAAGATCGACGGATCGCCGCCCTTGAGCCGCACGACCGTCTTCCCTTCGCGCGCGAGCGCAACGAGCAGGGCGTTGATCTCGGCCTGTGTCCTGGAGTGACGGCCCTTGACCTTGGCAACCGAGATGAGCTGCGCCTCACGGCGCGCGTGGTCGAGTACGCCCTCGCCCATCAGGCCATCGTGTACGATCACGTCGGCGATCTTCAGCGCGCGCACGGCTTTCAGCGTCAACAGGTCGGGATCGCCCGGCCCTGCGCCGACGAGGATCACGCGGCCGACCGATGCGGCCTCGGCTGTCGCGCCGGAGAACTCCGCCTCAATTGCTGCGCGACCAGCGGTCTCGTCACCTTCGAGGATGGCGCGTGCTGCTACGCCGCCGAACACCCGGTCCCAGAATGCGCGCCGGGCGATGCCAGGCTCGATCGCGTCCGCAATGGCATCGCGATACTCGCGCGCGATATCGGCGAGGCGCCCGAGACGCGGATGCAGCTCCTGTTCGATCGATGCCCGAAGCCGGGTTGCCAGGACCGGTGCGGCGCCTTCGGTGCCGATCGCAACGGTCACCGTGCCGCGGTCCACAATCGCGCCGAGGGCGAAGGTCGAGAGATGCGGGCGGTCCGGCACGTTGACCGGAACGCCGAACGATCGTGCCAGCTCGGACAGGCGTGCGTCCTCGGCGTTGTTCTCCGTCGCCGAGATCATGAGCGGCCGGCCGGGAAGCGATTCCCACAGCGTAGCCGGGTCGAGCCGCTCGATACGGCTCTCCTCGATCAGCGGCCGGAAACCCTCGACGAGCGCCGCGGCCGCGACCGCGACACGGTCGGCGCGCTTCAGCAGGAGGCGGACCTTGCTCAGAGCCAGATGGCCGCCGCCGACGACGAGAGGTGCGGTTCCGCCGACCTCCACAAAGATCGGAAATGTCGCCATAGCTTCACCCCGCCGCCCAATAGGTTTGTACAAGGCTGTCCGGCTGGATCTCGAACTCCAGGCCGTCCATCTCGTCCGTGGTTTCGATCTGGCAGGCGAGGCGCGACCTCTCGTCCGCCGTCGGAATGCTGTCGAGCCTGGCGAGTTCCTCGTCCGTGGGCGGGGGAAGAACATTTTGCCAGTGCTCAGGAATACGAATGTGGCAGGTGCCGCAGACGCAGGCGCCACCGCACTCGGCCTTCACGGGAAAGCCGTACATGCGCAGGAGGTCCAGAAGGCGCAAGCCGGCGATCGCCTCCCGCTGGAAGTGGCTACCGTCGGCCAGATAGATGTGGATCTTCAGGATCTTATCGTCGTCTTCGGCGGGCGCCGGCTGAGGGCGAGCCACTGCGATTGTTTGCATCACACGCTCCATTGGTCGTGCGATGCAACATAGTAGAATATTCATCTAAAGATAGCGTCTGAGGCAAATAAGAATGGAAAATCATTCCGTTTCGTGGGCGTGGTACGCTGCGAAATTCGCGCTCACCAAGTGAGCAATCGGATCTCCACGTCCGCGATCTGAAGGGAAATCGTTCCCCGTCCATTGGGGGCCGGAGCGGCCGGATGGCCGGTGAGCGTGTTAGTGAGCGTAGGCGCCGGCCGGGCATGATGAGCCGGGGCGGATTCCGATGACGCTCTTCGACGTTATTCTGGTGGACACTTGGGCATGTCGGCGCCAATTTGAGCGCGACATCGGGGACGGCCTTCAATATGCGTCTTGCTGCATGTCTGAAAGCCGATGGAGCTTCACATTGAGCGACTGCGCATGGACGGGCGCCGGGCCGGTTTGGCTTGGTGCGATGAAGGGCTGACCGATGCTGCGGCGCGCCCTTGATGCACTCTATCTCGCCGCCGGCTACCTCGCCGGTTTCTTTCTGATCGCAATCTTCCTCCTCATGATGGCGCTGTCTGTCGGCCGGCAATTCAGCATCAATGTTCAGTCAGGGGACGATTTCACGGCGTGGTGCCTCGTCGCTATGGCCTTCCTCGCGCTGGCACACACTTTCAAGTCATCCGAGCTGATCCGAATGGGGCTGCTCATCGAGCGCCTCAGTGGCCCCGTCAGGACGGCGATGGAGCTGGTGGCGCTCACTATCGGCTCCCTTATCGTCGGCACGCTCACCTGGGCGGCGGTCACGATGACATACGACAGCTGGCTCTTGAACGACCTTTCCAGCGGTGTGATCTCGGTGCCGCTCTGGATCCCTCAGCTCGGGTTCTCCGTAGGCTCGAGCATTCTTCTGATCGCGTTTCTCGATGAGCTCTACAACGTCGCGACAGGCGGCTATCCACGCTACTCGAAACCGCCGCCGACGACGCGGGAAGAGATTGTCGAGCGGGCCGCGTCGGGGAATCTGTGATGATGCAGCTCGAGCTGTTGCAGATATCTGCCGTACTGCTGCTCGTCCTGGGTCTAGCATTGATACTCGGCGTGTGGGTTGGGCTGGCGCTCATCCTCAGCGGCATTGCGGCGATGTACTTCGTCGCCAACGTGCCCATGACGGCCGTTATGGCCACGACCATCTGGAGTGCGAGCGCCTCGTGGACGCTCGCGGCGCTGCCTCTCTTCGTCTGGATGGGCGAGATACTGTTTCGAACGCGCCTCTCCCAGGAGCTCTTCAGAGGGCTTTCACCCTGGGTCGGGCGGCTCCCCGGCGGTCTCGTGCATGTAAACGTCCTCGCCTGCGGCATCTTCGGGATGGTCTCAGGCTCATCGGCAGCGACGTGTGCGACGATCGGCAAGATCGCGCTGCCGGAGCTCACGAAGCGCGGCTACGATGAGAATATATCCATCGGCTCGCTTGCCGGTTCGGGGACGCTCGGTCTCCTGATCCCGCCATCGATCATCATGATCGTCTATGCGGTGCAGGCCGAGGTGTCGCTCCTGCAGATGTTTCTCGCCGGGTTCCTCCCGGGCGCGGTGGTCATGCTGCTCTACTGCGGCTACATCGCAGTGTGGTCACTGCTCAATCCTTCCAAGCAGCCTGCGGCGGAGCCTTGGATGGGCTTCCGGAATGCGGTCAGGGAGTCGGTCAATCTCTTTCCGACGCTTCTTCTCATCCTCTTCGTGTTCGGTGCGCTCGTTTCCGGAACCGCGACGGCGACGGAGTGCGCCGCATGGGGTGTGGCAGGTGCATTGATCATCGCCTGGCTGCAGGGCTCGCTGAGTGTCGAGTCCTTTTGGGCAAGCGTGATGGGCGCGACACGTACGACCGCCATGATCATGCTTATCCTGGCCGGCGCGGCGTTCATGTCCGCGGCGATGGCCTACACGCAGGTTCCCGCCGCGATCGCCGATGGCGTGGCCCGCCTCAACCTCAGCCCGGCGATGCTGATCGCGTGTCTAACGCTGTTCTACATCATACTCGGCATGTTTCTCGATGGGATCTCGATGATCGTCCTGACGATGGCGATCGTTCTCCCACTGGTGCAGAAGGCCGGCTTCGATCTCATCTGGTTCGGCATCTTCGTCGTCCTCGTGGTCGAGATGGCGCAGGTGTCACCGCCCGTCGGATTCAATCTGTTCGTCCTGCAGTCGATGAGCGGCAGAGACAGTTGGACGGTCGCGTATTCGGCCCTGCCCTTCTTCCTCCTCTTGATCGTCGCTGTGGCGATTATCGTCGCGTTCCCGCAAATTGCGCTATTCTTGCCGAGGCTGGTATTCCCGAACTGATAGCGCGCCTGCACAACCTGAAGAGCCAAACGGAGTGAGTTGATGACGACATTCAGGACACTACTGACAGCTGCTGCCGTCGTTGCGGCGACGGCGACCACGGTTGCCGCTCAGACCAAGTGGAATCTTCCGGCCGCCTATCCGCCGAACAACTACCACACCGAGAACCTCGTCTGGTTCGCCGAGGAGGTGAAGAAGGCGACAGGCGGGAAGCTCGAAATCACGGTGCATCCGGGTGCTTCGCTGTTCAAGGCGCCCGAGATCAAGCGCGCCGTGGCAACCGGCCAGGCGCAGATGGGCGAGGTGCTCATCTCGATCCACGAGAACGAGGACGGGATTTTCGGTCTCGACACGATCCCGTTCCTCGCCTCGAGCTACGCGGAGGCGATGAAGCTCTGGCAGGCGCAGAAGCCGGCCATCGAGAAGAAGCTCGACAGTCAGGGCATCAAGCTGCTGTTTGGCGTGCCGTGGGGCCCGCAAGGCGTTTACGTGAAGAAGGAAGTGAAGACCGTCGAGGACCTGAAGGGCCTCAAGTTCCGTGCCTACAACGTCGGCACGACGCGTATCGCCGAGCTGGTCGGCGGCCAGCCGGTGACCGTGCAGGCTGCGGAACTGCCCCAGGCCTTGGCGACGGGCACGGTCAACGCCTTCATGACGTCAGGCTCCACGGGCTATGACAGCAAGGCCTGGGAGACCATGACGCACTTCTACGACGTGCAAGGCTGGATCCCGAAGAACCTCACGTTCGTCAACAAGGCGGCATTCAACGGCCTGCCCAAGGACCAGCAGGATGCAATCCTGAAAGTCGCCAAGGCGGCGGAGGAACGCGGCTGGAAGATCGCGCCTGAGAAGGCCACCTGGTACAACGAACAGCTCGTCAAGAACGGCCTGAAGGTCGAGGCGCCGAGCGCAGCGCTGAAGGCTGGCCTGAAGAAGATCGGCGACCAGCTCACCGACGATTGGCTCAAGAAGGCGACCGACGACGGCAAGGCCGTTGTGGCGACCTATCGCAAGTAGGAAGCGAATGCGCCGGCCATCGCTGACCGGCGCATTGGCATATCTACCGGAGCATACGAGCGAGCCGCGACCTCAGTCGCGGCTCGCTTCGTTTTCTAGAGCGCGACTTCGATCAGGTACGGACCCTGCGAGGCGAGGCCCGCATCGAGCGACTTCGCAAGCTGCGTGCAGTCCGTGGCTCGGGAGGCCTCGACGCCCATGCTGCGGGCCATATGGACCCAGTCGATGCTCGGATTGCCGATCGTGAGCATGTTCACTGCCCGCGGACCAGGATTGCGGACGCCGACGTTGGTCAGCTCGCCGCGCAGGATATTGTACGTGCCGTTGGCGAAGACGAGGACGGTGACATCGAGGCCCTCGCGCGCCATCGTCCAGAGCGCCTGGATCGTGTACATGGCGCTCCCGTCACCTTCGAGTGCAACGACCTTGCGGTCCGGGCAGGCGACGGCGGCGCCGATCGCGACAGGCAGGCCATAACCGATCGAGCCGCCGCGGTTGTTGATCCAGCTATGCGGCGGTGCGCCTGCAGTCTCGGGAAAGAACTCGCGACCCGTCGTCACGCTCTCGTCGACCACGATGGCGTTCTCGGGAATTTTTGCGCCGAGGATCGATGCGATTGCTGCCGGCGTGATGGGGCCGGTCGGCAGTGCGGGACGGCGCGGCCCTGCAACGCCAGCCGGCGGCGTATTGAGCGCATCGAGCTCGATGGCGAGGGCCTCGAGCGCGGCCTCCATATCGTCCTCGATGCCGGCGAGCTTTGTCGAGCGCGCGCCCTTCGGCATAAGCAGGCTTGGCTTGTCCGGATAGGCGAAGAAGGCCACGGGCTCGCGCGCGCCGACGAGCACAAGGTTGCCTGCGGCCTCCATGACCTTCAAAGCCTGATCGACGACATAGGGAATGCGGTTGACCTGGACGCGGCCGGCGCCGCGCTCAAGGCGCGTGTTCGCGCCCTCGGTGAGAATTCCGCAGCCCGTCTTGGCTGCGATGCGACCGGCGAGCTCCAGCGGACGCGCGCGCAATGCCGCGCCGCCCATGAGGAGCGTGGCCTTCGGGCTCTTGCGGAGCATCTCGGCGGCGGCCTTGACGGCATCGCTCGACACCTTGGGTGGTGCGACGCGCGGCGCCGTCTCGGCAATGCCGCTGGCGGGTCCCCACGCCGTGTCAGCGGGCAGGATCAGGGTTGCGATCTGCCCCGGCGTCTGGCGTGCCGCCTCGATGGCCAGTGCGCCGTCCGCAGCAATGCCGGCGGAGGTCGGCGAGGTCTTCACCCAGTTGGACATCGGCCGCGCGACGCCCTCGATGTCGGAGGTGAGGGGCGCGTCATGCGCAATGTGGTAGGTCGCGTGCTCGCCGACGATGTTGACGATGCCGGAGTTGGCCTTCTTGGCATTGTGGAGATTGGCGAGACCATTTGCGAGCCCCGGGCCAAGATGAAGGAGCGTAGACGCGGGCTTGTCGAGCATGCGGTAGTAGCCGTCCGCCGCTCCCGTGACGACGCCCTCGAAGAGGCCCAGCACGCACCGCATCCCCGGTACCTTGTCGAGCGCCGCGACAAAGTGCATTTCCGACGTGCCCGGATTGGTGAAGCAGACGGTCACATCGCCTGCGATCAGTGTCCGCACCAGACTTTCCGCCCCGTTCATCTCGCTCGACATCGGCCTATTTCGCTCCCATCATATGAAAACACCCGACAAGACGCTCTCCGCCGCCGGGCCGTTGCCGGACTCTATGCCGAAGATCACGGGGGTTCAAACCACCCGGAGCAGGGGCGGATATGCGCCGGTGCGACATCTCGCAACAAAAAAGGCTGACGCATCGGCGCCGGTCTCGTGCCTCCCTCTCACGTGAACGACGTTGCGCACCTGCAACAAAAGTTCTCGCGGATGCCCTGCTGTTGCCACTGAAGTCGCTGGAGTCTTACGCCGACGCTGCAGTAAGCTCCCGCGACGAACGGCGAGGCTGCCCTGACGGATCGATCAGGCGGCTCGGCGTTCGGCGGCGGGGGTAATCAGGCAGTGCTGGTTTTCTGGTCGCGCAGGGCCACGGTCGTAAGCGACGGCAGCCGGCGTTGCGACCGCGATCGCGTCATGAGAAGCGAGTAGCGACATGAGTGTGGCTGCTGACGGTCGTGTGTGTGCGGCGCAGCTTTGGGGGCAGCGTATGGAGCGCGTCGGTGCGCGGTTGAGATGCGTGTGGTCAGCATTGGCGGCGGCACTGCTGCTGGTTGCGGCGGCCGGCTCGGCCAGAGCGGTCGATCCGGTGCAGGCGGCGCAAGGCCCACCACTCCAGATTGCGCTCTTCGTCAGCTCACGCAATGACGTGTGCCACGATCCTGGGGATATTCCGGCCATCCGCCGCTTCGCTGCTTACCAGCAACGACAGATCAATCTGCGTGGCGGCGTTGCCGGCCGCCCTCTGATGTTCCGCGTTTTCGACGACGAGCGCAGCGACGCCAAGGCGATCGCCAACATGCGCGCGGCTCTCTCCGAGCCACACACGATCGGGTTGATCGGCCTTAGCAACTCCGCGCGCGCCAAAGCCGTCTTCGATGCGCTCGGCGATGACATCGCAAAGAGCGGCATCCCATTTCTCACGGACATTTCCGTGGGCTCGATCTTCGAGCGTTACAAGAACGTCTATACGACGCGCCCGTCGCAAGACGAAGAAAGAGCGCCCGTGATGGGGGCTTTCGTGCGCGCCATGGGGTTCAAGAAGCCGGCGTTCGTCGGCACGGCCAAGGCGGTTTTCAGCGAAGCGCTGGGCGACAGCATCAAGAAGCTGCACGAGGACGGCACGCTCGTCGCCGATCATCGCATTCCGGCCAATGACGGCCAGCCGGATGCCGCTGCGCTCGAACGCGCGGTCGCAGACCTCGTCGCGCAGCAACCCGACGTTCTCTACGTGGCGCTGGGCAGCAAAGGCGGGGCGCTACTCATGGAGCGCCTGAAAGCTGCTGGCCTGATGCCACCGCTTTTTGTCAGCGGTCGGCTCGACACATTGCCACCCGAGGCAAGCACAGGCTATTCGGCGCCGCTCTATCAACTGGCCTGGGAGAACCTTCCCGACGTTTTCAATAGCCGCATGCGCGAGTTGGTCGTGCGATCGCCTGGGAATCCGTGGGTCTTCGAGGGGAAGAAGATCAAAGAGGCGCCGGGCTGGGCGAAGGGTGAGTGCAAGGAGCGTGACGACCCCTCGGTCCGTGATCCGTTTGAAGCCGCGAACCTTCGGGCTATCAGCACCGCCGCGCGCTACGCCGACATGATGGCGCTCATAGCCCGCACCGTTCGGCGGATGCCGCGTGAGACCGATATCGGAAGCCTGCGTGACCGTGTAACGACGGCACTCTCGTCGGACTACGCTGTTGGCAGGGGCGCCTTCAGGGGAACGTTCGAGAATTGGTCATTCGATCCGATCCTGCGGACAGCGGCGCGCACGCCATTCATTCTCATGCGTCCGCATACGCTCGGCCGGCTGCAGCTTGCGCCGATCCAGTTCCGCCGGACGAGGGATGGGAACTTCGATCCGATATCCACCCTCTATGCCGACATCGATCTTATCAAGGCACATCGCGTCGACGACAGCGGCAAGGCCTTTATCGCGGAGTTCTATCTGGCGATCCGCAACAACACGGATCTCGGCGTCGAAAAGATCGAATTCGCAAATGCCTTCATAGACCCGAGCTCCCAGGGTCGGCACATCACGATCGAGACGGTGCACGGCGGCGGGCGGAACGGAATGTTTCC
>CAUJKI010000207.1 GCA_963205015.1 Pseudomonadota bacterium | reverse complement strand
AACTCCTTGTACGTGACCGACTGCCGGCCGGTCGTGTCGACGACGGGGATCGGATACTCGCCACCGGCAAGGAACTTCGCCGTCTCGCCCGATACGGCCGTCAGGTTCGGCTCGGCGAGCGTGCGGATGAGGCCGTCACGCTCGAGCATCCGCATGGCATAGCCGACCTGAGAAGAACCCGAGCCGAATCCACCAGCGAAGCCCGAGTTTCCGAACGAGCCCTGCGGGCCTTGATTGTACACGCAGAGGCTCCCGGAGGCGGCGCACCCTGTTGCGGCTGAGCCCCCTGTACCAATGCCGGGAAGCGGCAGCCGTCCAAGGCCGGCTGCAGCGGTCAGCGGCAAGGCGTTTTCCGTGAGCAGGCTTGTGGTGAAATTGCCGGAGTTGATCGCGGCGCCGAGGTTGATGCCGAACTGCTTCATGACCGAGCGCTGAACCTCGGCGACGACCACCTGGAGCATGACCTGCTCCTCGGCCTCGATCGTCAGCAGGTTGATGACGAGCCTGTCGTCGGGAACGGTCGTGGTCCGATTTGACCGGGCCACCTGAGGCCCATTGGCACCGCCATTACCGCTGTCGCCGGCCGCCGGAGCGCCCTCGGGAGCACCATTTGCATCGCCCTCACCCGCAGAACGGAAACTGGCGAGCGTCTGAGGCGGGCCGCCGGCCCGGCCGTTCTGGGCCATCATGGCTCGCGCATACTCTCGCGCGACCGTCATTGCGCGGGCGGAGGCCGAGGGAGAGGGCACGCTGCCGGTCAGAACGATCGACTGGCCGACGCGCTTCGTGCGGATCTGAGCGCCCGGCAGGAGGTTGGCCAGGACGTCGTTGAGTTGAATGAGCGAGCGCTCGTCGCCATTGGTCGAGGACAACAGGCTGCGTCCGGCGCCGACCTCGACGTCGAGGGTAACGACGTGATCGCCCTTCTCGTTGAAGAAGAAGATGTTCACCTCACCCATGTTCTTGGCGAGGAGGAACACGCGATTGGACGACTGGACGACCGCGTCCACGCGGTTGGGATCCGACACGAGGACGTCCCGCAGTCCGAAGGGGAATTGAACCATCAGGGACTTTCCGCGGGAGACTTCGATCTTCTCCACTCGAGGAAAGGGCCCGCGCGGCGACACTTCGAACACGCCGTTGTCGAGAACAACGCGCGAGGCCGACGTCGGAAGAGTTCGCGTCTGTGCGCTACCGTGATCGGCTGCGAGCGCAGCCATCGCCAGACCGAGGCCGAAAACGGCCAGTTTCATCGTCATCCGCATGGGGTTCAAAGCCTTCCGGCGAGCGACCAAAACAAGGGGTGCACGCAGACGCAACTTCTGACACACACACGCTGGTACTCACTGGACGACTCTCACTCAGTATTCGGTCTGGCGGCGCCGGACGGCGCGCCGGAACTAGTGCATTCCAATCGAAACGCGCGACTTCTGGCCGTAGCGAAGAATGCGCACCGTCTCGCTCTGCTTGCGCTCGCCATCCTCCGCACCGCTGCCGTCGCGCTTGAAGTCGGCAATCGAGCGCAGCGCCAGCGTGATGTCGCCCATCGACTTTGCAAGCGCGAGCTTCTCGGATTGCATCGGCGACAGCTCGAGCGTCGCTGTGTTGCCTTCGACGCCCTTCTGACCTTCCTTGCTCTCAAGCCGTTGGCCGATCGCGAGCACGCGAACGTTGCTGAAGAGAAGCTCGCTGGAATGGTCCTCGCCGCCCTTGCCCCTCGTGCGACGGATCAGAAAGACATCGACGTGGTCGTTCGGCAGGATCAGGCGGCCGACGGCCGTGTCCTCGGTGATCTTGGTCGAGATCGCGCGCCGGCCTTCGGGCAGGATCGAGGCGAGCACGCCGCCTTCGCCCGGCTTGATCAGCTTCTGGCGGGTGATCGGCTCATTCGTCATGATCGGCGCGCGCGCGATATGACCGACGAACTCCTTCAGCGTCCCCGCACCGCGGCATTGCACCGCCCCCATCGGCACGGCCTCCTGCGGCCAGCCCTGGCAGCGGAAGCTCGATTCGGAGGCGATCGCGCCGAGCCCGAGGTCCGCCCGCGCGACAAGCACCTCGGCGAGATTGGTGCGCACCTCGCGCTGAACGACCTGCGGTTTTGTCGTGAGCTTCTGCATGCCGACGAAGGCACCGAGGCCGCAAACGCCCGCTATCGCGATCCCGATCAGCTGTCCCTTCTTCATAGCCCGACAGGTCCTCTCAAACGAGCAATCCCGCTATCCCACAGTCGCGACTCTCGCCGACAATCCTCAATGCGGCGTTAATGGTGGGATTGATCAGACACGAGATCGGGGCCGGCCCTCGCAGAGGTCAGGCCGAGCGGCAAACTTGACACAGATGGGACGGACGCCGGGTCGGCCGGATAGATAGCCGCTCTCGCTATGGTAGCGATTCTTGAGAGATATTTCTACCAGAGCGTGCAGTCTGTTTCAACACATCCCTGACTGCGAGCTAAATGCGCGAGATCAAATCCCGGCCGTAGCGAACCAAAGCGTCGAGGGAAACACGTGGAGACCGGCGGCAGCCAGCGCAATGCCGTAGGGAATACCCGTCTTGGCGTGATGCAGGCGCATGGCCCAGTTCTGCTGTGTGAGCCAAAGCGGCGGCAACATGTGGCGATAAGCGATGAGGCCAATTGCCAGCGCACCCCCGGCCATTCCGGCGAGCAACAGGTAGGGCAGGAGATGGTCGAAGCCGAGCCAGAGCGCGGTCGCGGCAAGGAGCTTCGCGTCACCGCCGCCCAGCCAGCCGAGCGCAAACATGGCAATACCGATGACCAGCATCGTGAGCCCTGCCGCGACGTGGCTCGCGAGCACCCACCAGCCGATGCCCATCATGGCCGCCGCAACGGCGAATGCCGCAACCAGCACAATCGAAACGCGGTTCGGGATCGTCATCGTCAGGAGGTCCATAGCGCCGGCAAAGGCCATAGCAGCAGGAAAGACCAGGATGACGGCGTACTCGATCACGGCGCGACACTCCAACGCACACACGCCGGGCAGGCAGAAGCCGCACGGCACCCGTTGCGGAGTATGCCCGCGCCGGATGAAGGCTTGGTTAAGGTCCCTGAATGCGCCGCCCTCAGGATGCAGCGGCATGGGCTGAGACGCACGGGGACGTATACAATTTTCGGCATAAATTCTTTACCGCGTCCGCGAAGACCTGCACCGGACTCGCCTTTCCGCGAATGATCCAAGAGATCCTTAAGAATGTCGTCTCTACAGTCTTCCCTCGCAGCGCGGGCATGGCAGGCCTCGGAAAACGCTGCTCGAGCAAAGGGAGATGGGGTCGTGTCGATTCTTTTGAAGAGATTTCAGGATGACACGTCAGGCGCCACCGCGATCGAGTACGCGCTCATCGCCGGCCTGATCAGCATCGTCATCATTGGCGCTGCGACTTCGATCGGCAGCAGCCTCTTCAACATCTTCACCAACGTCAACAACGGCTTCTCGGCCTCTTAAACAGCCCTCATTCGAATACGTGCACACCGCGGGGACGGCTCGTCCTGCCGCGGTGCACGCGCGTGCCGATCACGCCGGCGCCGTGTTCGGCTGCGCCGGTGGGCGGGCGAAGACGAGCCTCTGATAAGCAAGACCGATGCCGATCAGCACGGCGCCGAGCGTGATGAACGAGAGCGCACGCCACAGCCCCGTCAGTCCCGCGAGATCAAACAGGAAGACCTTGATCACCGCGAGCAGGACCAGGATCGCCGAGGCGAGCCGGGCAACGCCCGCGCCACGCCAGATGCCATAGGCCAGATAAGCAATTCCGAGCAGTAGCCAGCCGGCCGAGTAAGCCCAGTGCTCGGCATCGCTGGTCGAGCGGAAGAGGCCGATGCGCGGCCCCTGGAAAGCGTGCCGGATTTCCAGCGTCACATAGAAGAAGACGAGAATGCCGGCGAGGACGTAGAGCGCCGTCACGGACCAGTTCGGCCGAACGCCGCGCGACTGGCGCGCGAGAAACGCGGCCGCGAGCCCCGGAAGGAAGTAAGCGAGCAGCAGCGAGCTGAAGATGACGGGGCCACGCACCTCATTACTGCTCCCGCCGAAGAGCGGATTGTCGAGCAGCAGGAGCCCGAAGACACCGAACAAGATTGCGATCACGCCCAAGCTGAGCGAGGCCCAGCGGAAGACGGCATTATTGCGGGCCAGATCGAGACGCATGAGCACGTAGCTCATCAGGATGGCCATCAGAACATGCAGCCCTTGCTCGATATGGCTGGTCGTGCTGGAGAGCGGGTCGCCGCCGGTGAGAGCGTGGCGCACTTGGAAAAACAACAGCAGCGCGGTGAACACGACCGCGAGCGCGTCGGCGAGCCGCTGGGCAAGGTCGATACCGCGCAGCTCGAGCAGACGCCCGGCGACGGCAAACGCCACGGCCGGCACGCCATAGCCAATGAGCAGCCAGTTGAGGATGGGTATGCGCCCGACATCTGCGCCCATGATGACCGGATCCCAGGCAATGCGGCCGAGAACGATGAGCCCGATGGCGGCGACGGCGAGCCTCAGTAGCGGAATGTCGCGGAGCGTCGCCACGTAGGCCGTGCCGAGCGCCATCAGCGCGAACGCGACGGTCATGTAGCCGCGCGAGAGGAAGGCGACGAGCGCGAAGCTCAGCGCCGCGATCGCCGCCGCGGCGAAGGCCCCGGTCGCGAGGCGGATACCCGGAAGCGGCACGATCAGTTCACGCGCGAGGAAGCGCTCCGCCACCCACACGAAACCACCGGCCAAAATCACGCCGAAGAGCGCGAAGGGAATCGAGCTATCGAACTGCGTCACGCGGAGGTAGGCGAGCACGAGCACGAGGAGCGGCGGCACCGTTGCACCGAGGACGTAAAAGCCGGTGACGGGTGCGCTGAGCGTCGGGCCGCGCCACAGGCGATAGCCGGCGACAGCGGCGGTGCCCGTGCCGAGAACGGCGAGCGTCACGAGATAGGCCGACACGTTCTCCGGAAGGCGCAGCACCTGCGCAGCAAAGGGCGCGAGCAGCGTCGCCTCGGGCGACTCCTTGAGGCCCGGCCAGAAAGCTGCCGCGGCAATGACCGGCAGGCCGGCAAGCGCAGCGGCAGCCGCAGCCGGCGGACTGAGCCAGGCCGTCACCGCCAGCAGACCGGCGGAGGCCGCTGCGAACGGCACCCACCCTACGGCTTCAAAGCGGCTGTCGGCGAGCATGGCCATGGCGAGCACGGCAAGCGCGAGCAGCGCCGCCGTCGCCACCTGATCGACGCGCGCGTCCTCATCCTTCACGCCGAGATGCGGCTCGAGCGCCATGAAGACGCAAGCCAGCGCAAGTTGCAGGAGCACGTGGGCATAGCCGGCGCGCGCCCACTCGAAGCTGCCGGCCGCAGCCTGATCGAGATAGGGCAGGCCCCAAAGGAACGCGCCGCCGACCGCAAATGCGGCAAGCCACAACCAGCGTCTCAACCGGGCGAGGCCGTGCGCCGAGGCGGCGACGACGACGAGATAGAGCACGACCGGCCACGGGCTGGGCTTGTCGGAGGCAATCAGCAGCGGTCCGGCATAGGCGCCCGCCAGGCCGAGACCGGCCAGCATGGGTCCGTGCAGGGCGGCCGCGAACATGGTCGCGACACCGATCGCGCCGAGCAGCACGAAGGCAAAGGCCGGGCCGATGAAGCCGTAAAGCGCGTGTGCGGCATAGACTGTGCCGAAGGCCGTCACGGTCCCCGCCGCCGTCAGGATGCTCGGGATATGCGCGGCCTCGAGTCCCGGAACGACAACGCCGCGTGCGTCGCGCCTGAGCCACTCGCCGGCCCCAACCAGGATCAAGGCCAGCAGGGCGCCGAAGAGGATGCGCGCACCGGGACCGAAAATGCCCTGCTCGATGGAGTAGCGCACCATGAGGATGCCGCCGAGTGCGAGCGCCAGCCCGCCGACCCAGACGGCCCAGCGCGTACCGAGGCGCTCTTCGAGCGATCGGCGGGGCTTGGGAGACGCGGCGCCGTCCGTCGGTGCGTCGGGCGTTGCATCTCCTCCCGCTGGCGCTTCGGGTGCCCCCTCCCCGGCGGGCGGCACCGAGGTCTCGGCGGGCGGCGGCAGGGCAATCGGGGTCGGCATCTCCTGGGCTGGCGCCGTGCCGGGCTCGAGCCCGTCGCCGGACCTCAGTGCCGCGATTTGGGCCTCGCTGGCGGAAAGCCGCTCCTCGAGCCGCTTGAAGCGCCGCCCGAACTGCACGTAGAGCCAGATGAGCGCAGCGATCAGGATGATCTCGAAATCCATGGCCTTGCGGCTCCAACGGCGCGAGCGAGTGCGAGTTGCAGGGGGAAAGAAAAGCGAATCAAGTCACTTAGGC
>CAUJKI010000206.1 GCA_963205015.1 Pseudomonadota bacterium | reverse complement strand
ATTTCAAATGGACCGTCCCCACCGGAATGCGCTCAGGCACGTATGCTGTGCGGCTCTCGAGCCAGCACGGTGAGGAGAACGTGCCGTTTTTCATCGTGCCACCCAAGGGCACGAAGACGGCAGATCTCGCGGTGCTGGTGTCGACGTACACCTACACCGTCTATCACAACCACGCGCGCCCCGAATCCGCCGATCCGAAATGGCTCGAAACGTGGAAGCAACTGGCGAAAGACTGGGGCGGCTATCCGTACAATCCGGGCGAGCACCGCGAGTACGGCCTCTCGACGTATAACTTCCACACCGACGGCAGCGGCATCTGCCACGCCTCCTGGCTGAGGCCCATGTTGAACGTGCGCGTTGGATACACGACGTATCCGCATCCTTCCATTAGAGCTTCGGGCCTGCGCCACTACCCCGCGGACTCGCATCTCATCGCGTGGCTCGAACAGCAAGGGATCGCGTACGACGTGATCACAGATGCCGAGCTCGACGCGGAAGGCGTCGCACTCCTCAAGCCCTATCGTGCGGTTACAACGGGAAGTCATCCCGAATATCACACTGGCGCCATGCTCGATGCGCTTGAGGCGTACAGGGATGGTGGCGGCCGCTTCATGTACCTCGGCGGCAATGGCTTCTACTGGAAGGTCGCGCGTCACACGGACGCGCCTGCGGCAATCGAGATCCGTCGCGGCGAAGGCGGCATCCGGGCCTGGGCGGCCGAAGCGGGCGAGTACTACAACGCCTTCGACGGCGAGTACGGCGGCCTGTGGCGGCGCAACGGACGACCGCCACAGCGGCTCGCCGGCGTCGGCTTCACCGCGCAGGGGAATTTCGTCGGCTCGTATTATCGCCAGCATCCCGAGGCACGAAGCTCGCGCGCGGCGTGGATCCTCAACGGCATCGGCGCGGACGAGAAGATCGGCGGCTTCGGTTTGTCAGGGCATGGCGCTGCAGGCTTCGAGCTCGATCGTGCCGATAAGCGCCTCGGCACACCTTCTCACGCCATCGTGCTGGCCTCATCCGAGGGGCCCGAGCCCGATGCGCCATGGGTGCTGGTGCCGGAGGAGCAGCTCACGCACATCACAACCTGGGCCGGCAAACCCGCGGACGAGTTGATCCGCGCCGATCTCACGTTCTTCGAAACGCCGAACGACGGCGCGGTGTTCTCGACAGGATCGATCACGTTCTGCGGGTCGCTGCTGCACAACAACTGCGAAAACAACGTCTCGCGGCTTATCCGCAACGTGCTCGATCGCTTCCTCGATCCGAACGCCAAATTCCCGATGCCGGAGGCGTGAAGCGCAGCTAAGGCCTCATCCCGAACGTGCGCGGCCCGGGCGTGCGCAGGGGCTCGGCGAGATCGGCAAACTCGCAGAGCAGACGGCGCGTGTCGCGTGGATCGATGATCTCGTCGACCGCAAAGGTCTCGGCCGTGCGGAAGGGTGAGCGCAATGCATTGAGCCGCGTCTCGATCTCGGCGAGTTTGGCCTTGGGATCGTCCGCTGCGTCGATCTCGGCGCGATAGGCCGCCTCGATGCCGCCCTCGAGCGGCAGCGAGCCCCACCAGGCCGAGAGCCACGCATAGCGCATGGCATAGCGTCCGGCCGGCACATGCGCGGCACCGGCAACGCCGAAAACATTGCGGATGATGATCGAGCACCACGGAACGGTCGTCTGGTTGATCGCCGCCATGGCGCGGACCCCGAGGCGGATCGTCGCCGCGCGCTCGGCCTCGAGGCCGATCATGAAGCCGGGGCAATCCACGAGATGCACGATCGGCATGTGGAAAGTCTCGGCGAGATCGACGAAGCGGATTACCTTGGTGCAGGCATCCGCTGTCCATGCGCCGCTTACGTGGAAGGGATCACCGGCCATGATCGCGACCGGCAGGCCGTCGAGGCGCGCGAAGCCGGTGATCACCGGTCGGCCGAACAGGCGCCCCATCTCGAAGAACGAGCCGCGATCCACCAGCGCCTCGATGATCGGCCGCATCTTGTAGGGCTGGTTGCGATCGCGCGGGATGGCCCTGAAAAGCCATTCTTCGCGCCGACCCGGCGGATCGATGCGGGGTCCGCGCGGCACGACCTCGTAGCAGGACGAGGGAAGATAGGAGAGGAACCGGCGAGCACGCGCGAAGGCTTCCTCCTCGCTGTCCACGGCATCGTCCACGGCGCCTGCCGCGCACTGGATCTCCCAGCCGCCGAGCGCCTGCTTGGACAGCGCCTGCTTGTCGCCGATGCGCGCGACGACCGGAGGCCCCGCGACAAACATCGCCGAGGTGCTCTTGGTCATGAGCGAGTAGTGGCTGGCTGAGACCTGCGCCGCGCCGAGCCCCGCGACCGAGCCGAGCCCGAGCGCCACGACCGGCACGAGGCCGAGATTGTCGGCGAGATACTTGTAGCGCATGGACGAGCCGCCGAGCCCGCCGGGGAGGTTGGCACGCCCCGTCGTCTCGATGGTCTTGACCGAGCCGCCGCCACCCGAGCCCTCGATAATGCGAACAATGGGAAGGCGCAGCTCATGCGCCATGCGCTCGCCAATCACCGTCTTCTCGGGGATCGTGGCATCGGCCGAGCCGCCGCGCACCGTAAAGTCGTCGCCGCTGACGATAACCGGACGGCCATCGATTTTGGCGCGGCCGGTGACCCGGTTTGCCGGCGTCACGCGAACGAGATTGCCAATTGCATCATACTCGGCGAGGCCAGTTAGCGTGCCGACCTCGTTGAACGAGCCCGGATCGACGAGACGGCCGACGCGCTCGCGTATCGTGAGGCGCCCCTCGCGGTGCTGGCGGTCCATTTTCTCGGTGCCGCCCATCTCCTTGGCAAAGTGCTCGCGCAGCCGAAGCTCGTCGAGCTCGCTCTGCCATCCCTGCGGAGGCGGTGCGCCGCCTGCGCTGTCGTTGGGCATTCGCCTCACTCCCCTGCCGCAGCGCTAGTGTCCCGATTCCGAAGCTCGCCACACCTTGCGGCACGGTATCGAACGAATTTCTCGATCATCACACTAGCGGCCGGGCATACGCTATTCCTTTGATCGCGAGATTAGCGAGGGCCTGTCCCGCGGACCAGGGACAATCAGGACGCAGGGTTTCCGCGAGCTCTGCTTCGGGCGCCGTAGTCCCGCTCGAAGGCCGCCTTCTCGCCGCGATAGACGGCGATGAGCGCCCGGTGCCGGGCAAGCTCATAGGTCCAGTGGCCGGCAAGACCGCGCGACCGCTCGGCCGCGAGCACTCGCGCGAGCTTGGCGATCAGGGCCGCACGGCCATAAAATGAGCGGTCCGCAAGCTCGGACGGCGCCACGGCGATGAGCCAGGGCAGAGATCGGAGACGACGCGGCGGCTGATCCATGTCCTGATCGTGCGCCCTTCGGCGCTTGCGGGGACAAAGAGGTCGCCGGAGCGACAGCAACAAAGGATGCGGCTATGTCGATGGACTGGGACGAAGCAAGGCAGAAAATGGTGAAGGGCGCCCAGGTCGGCGAAAACCTGGATACGCTGTCGATCGCCGACCTCGAAGCGCGCATCGTGGCCTTCGAGGCGGAGATCGTGCGCGTCCGCGCCGAGATCACACGCAAGAAGGCGCACGAGGCCGCCGCGGCGAGCCTCTTCAAGCGGTAGGGGAGAGATAGCGAGGCGCCCTTCTTCCCCCAAGCGGGGAGAGGAGATTCCGGCGCGCTTCTCACCAACCCTTGAAAGGCGTATCCGGCGTCGGCGTCACCGGCGGCTTGCGCTCCTTGTAGGCGAGCAGATTGTCGACCGTAAGCTGCCCCATCTTCTCACGCGTATACTGCGAGCCCGAGCCGACGTGAGGCAGCAACGTCACATTGTCGAGCTCCAGGAAAGCGGGATCGATCCGCGGCTCGTTGAGATAGACGTCGAGACCGGCGCTAAGAATGGTCCGGCTCTTCAGCGCCGCGATCAGGTCGGGCTCGTTCACCACGGAACCGCGCGCGACGTTGATGACGATGCCGCGGGAGCCGAGCGCCTCCAATACGGGCTTGTTGATGAGCCCCTGCGTTGCGGCACCGCCGGGGAGAATGGCGATGAGCGTATCGACATCCCGCGCCATAGCGACGAGATCGTCATAGAAGGGATACGGCACATCCGCCTGCTTCCTGCGGCCGAAATAACTGATCGGCACACCGAAGCCTTCCAGCCGCTGGCCAATGGCCTTGCCGATGCGCCCGAAGCCGATCATGCCGACGTGACGATCGCGGAGCGAGGCCGTGTAGCGGAACTCACCCTTGGTCCAGTCGCCGGCGCGCAGATAGGCCTCGGCACTATTGAACTCTCGCACGGTGGCGATGAGCAGGCCGACCGCCATGTCGGCCACCTCCTCGTTCAGCACGTCCGGCGTGTGGGTGATGATCACGCCCTGCGCCTTGGCCGCCGGCACGTCGATGCTGTCGTAGCCGACGCCGTAATTGCTGATGATCTTGAGATTCGGCATCCGCTTCATCATGTCAGCGGTGGTCGCGACGTTGGTCAGCGCGCCCGTGCAGACGGCTTCGATGCGCGGGCCGACCTCGGCAAAGAGACGGTCCCAATCAGAAACCTTGTTCAGCCAGTGAACGTCGAAGGCTTCCTCGACCTGGCGGGTGACCAGCGGCATCATCCAGCCGGTTGAGAGGATCGTGGGCTTGGACATGGAAGGGGGTCGGCTCCTGAAATCAAAGGGCCCTCGGCGGGCGTGAGACAGAATGCAAGCATCGCATCGGCGTCGAGGGGTGACAACCCTTGGGCAGTTGGCGCGGTCGCCTCTCTATACGGCACAGCGCGGTCGCGCTTCATCCGAGGCACGCGGCGGTTGCGCGAGCGGCCGGAATTATGGTTAATTGAGCATATCGACCGCCGCGAGAGGGCCCGATGGGCACTTGGTGCGGGGCCGAGTGCGTGGCGAGTCGGGCAGGAAGGTCCTTCCGTAACAGGGAGGACCTTGTTGTTTCAGGGCGCGATTCCTGCTGACACTCCTGCCGGAGGCAAAGCTCGCGCATGACCCGAACCACGTACGACGTCGCCATCATCGGAGGGGGCCACAACGGCCTCACATGTGCCGCTTATCTGGCGCGCGCGGGGCTCAAGGTCGTGGTGCTGGAAGCGCACGACACGATCGGCGGCGCGGCGGTCACCGAGAGCTTTGCGCCGGGCTTCCGCAATTCCGTCGCCTCCTACACCGTGAGCCTGCTGAACCCGAAGGTCATCCGCGATCTCGAGCTCGCCCGCCACGGTCTTCGTATCGTCGAGCGCCTGGCAGCGAACTTCTGGCCCATCGATGCTGCACGCAGCCTGCTCATGCCGTACGGCCTCGACAACCGACAGAAGGCCGTAGCCCCGTTCTCGCCCCGCGATGCCGAGCGCCTGTCGGCCTACGACGCGGCCCTCGAGCGCGCGGCGGATCTCCTGCGCGATCTCGTGCTGCGCACGCCGCCGAACGTCGGCGGCGGCATAGCCGAGTTCGTTCGCGGGGCTGGACTTGCGCGACGGCTGCGCAGCCTGGATGTGGAGGGCTGGCGCCTCGTCACGGACCTCTTCACGAAAAGCGCCGCCGACTTCCTCGATCAATGGTTCGAAAGCGAGATCGTGAAGGCGGCCTTCGCCTTCGACGGCATTGTCGGCGCCTATGCCTCGCCACATACGCCCGGCACGGCCTATGTCCTGCTGCATCATTGCTTCGGCGAGGTGAACGGCAAACCGGGCGTATGGGGCCACGCCATTGGCGGCATGGGCGCCATCTCGGACGCGATCGCGGCCTCCGCGCGCGCGGCCGGCGCCGAGATCCGCACCAACGCGCGAGTCGGCAAGCTCCGCATGGCCGGCGGTTGGGTCGCGGGCGTCGTGCTCGAGAGCGGTGACGAAATCCGGGCGCGCGCTGTGGCCTCGGGCATCGGGCCGAAGCTGCTATTCCGCTCCATCGTGCCAGAGGACGCCGTCGCGCCGGAACTGCGCGCGCGCTTCCTGCGGATCAAGACCGGCTCGGGCACCTTCCGTATGAATGTTGCGCTCTCCGAGCTGCCGGATTTTCTCAGCCGACCGGGTACGAACAAGCAGGACCATCACGGCGCCGGCATCATCATCGGCCCGACCATCGACTATCTCGATCGCGCCTATCTGGATGCGCGCCGCGAGGGCTGGTCACGCGAGCCCGTCGTCGAGATGCTCATCCCCTCGACGCTCGACGACAGCCTCGCGCCGCCGGGCCAGCACGTTGCGAGCCTCTTCGTGCAGCACGTAGCGCCGCAGCTTCCCACGCCGCGCACGTGGGCCAATGCGCATGAGCAAGAGGCGTTCGCCGATCTCGTCATCGAGACGGTCAATCGCCACGCGCCGAACTTCAAGGCGTCGGTGATCGCGCGGCAGGTGCTTTCGCCGCTCGATCTGGAAACCCGATTCGGTCTCATCGATGGCGACATCTTCCACGGCCAGCTTTCGCTCGACCAGCTCTTCTCGGCGCGCCCGATCATCGGCCATGCGGATTACCGATTGCCGGTGCCCGGGTTGTATCTCTGCGGCTCCGGCGCTCATCCGGGCGGCGGCGTTACCGGCGTACCGGGGCACAACGCCGCGCGCGAGATCATCCGCGATCTCAAGTCGAAGTGGCGGTGGAAGTAGCGCCGATCACATATGGATCGGACGCTTGTCGACGGCGAGGGCGGCCTCCTTGATTGCCTCGGAGAGCGTCGGATGCGCGTGGCAGGTGCGCGCAAGGTCCTCCGCCGAGCCGCCGAACTCCATGATCACCGTCGCCTCGCCGATCAGTTCGCCGGCATTGGCGCCAATGATGTGCACGCCGAGAATGCGGTCCGTCGCGGCATCGGCGAGCACCTTCACGAAGCCCTCGCTCGTGCGGTTCACCTTCGCACGCGCATTGGCGGTGAAGGGGAACTTGCCGACCTTGTAGGGTATGCCTAGGGCCTTCAGCTCTTCTTCGCTTCTGCCGACGGAAGCGACCTCCGGAGCGGTGTAGATCACGCTCGGAATGGCGCCATAGTTCACGTGCCCGGCCTGGCCGGCGAGAATCTCGGCGACCGCAACACCTTCATCCTCGGCCTTGTGCGCGAGCATGGGACCAGTGATCACGTCCCCGATCGCATAGATGCCGGGCACGCTCGTCTGATAGTGCTCGTCCACCGCGACGCGCTTCCTCTCGTCGAGCTTCACGCCCGCTTGCTCGAGGCCGAGCCCGCTCGTGTAAGGCACGCGTCCGATCGCGACGAGCACGACATCCGCCTTGATCTCCTCGGCCTCGCCGCCTTTGGCCGGTTCGACCTTGACCGTGCAGCCGCTCTTGTTCGTCGCGATGCTCGTGACCTTGGAGCTGAGCTTGAAGCTGAAGCCCTGCTTGGCAAGAATGCGCTGGAAGCTCTTCGCCACGTCAAGGTCCATGCCCGGCAGAATGCGGTCGAGGAATTCGACGACAATCACCTCCGAGCCGAGACGACGATAGACGCTGCCAAGCTCCAGCCCGATCACGCCCGCGCCGACAACGAGCAACTTCTCCGGCACCTTCTCGAGCACCAGCGCACCCGTGGACGACACGACCTGCTTCTCGTCGATCTCGATGCCAGGGAGCTTGGCTACATCCGAGCCGGTCGCGATGACAATGTTCTTCGCTTCCAGCGTCTCGGTGCCGCCGGCCGTCAGCACGACCTCGACCTTGCCCGCGCCGGCAATACGCCCGAGTCCGTGATAAGCCGTGATCTTGTTCTTCTTGAAAAGGAACTCGATGCCGGCCGTGTTCCCCTTCACGCCCTCGTCCTTGTAGGCCTGCATACGGGCGAGATCGAAGGTGGGCTTCGCGTCGATGCCCATGGCGGCGAAGCCGTGCCCCGCCTCATGATACAGCTCGCTCGCGTGCAGCAGCGCCTTCGAGGGAATGCAGCCGACATTGAGGCACGTCCCACCGTGCGTCGCGCGCTTCTCGACGACGGCGACCTTCATACCGAGTTGCGCCGCACGGATCGCGCACACGTAGCCACCGGGGCCGGTGCCGATGACGACGAGATCATAGGAAGCGCTCATGACAGGCTCACATATTCAGATGAAGTGCGGTCGGGCCGTCCGTTGACGTTGCGCGCACCCGCATGGAATGGGCGATCAGGACGTCACAGCTCCAGCACGAACCGCTGCGGGTCCTCGAGGCATTCCTTGACGCGCACGAGGAAGGTGACGGCCTCGCGGCCATCGACAATGCGGTGGTCGTAGCTGAGCGCGAGGTACATCATCGGCCGGATCACGATCTGGCCATTGCGCACGACCGGGCGGTCCTCGATCTTGTGCATGCCGAGAATGCCCGACTGCGGCGCATTGAGGATCGGCGTCGACATGAGCGAGCCGTACACACCGCCATTCGAGATCGTGAACGTGCCGCCCTGCATCTCGTCGATGGAGAGTTTGCCATCGCGAGCGCGGCGACCGAAGTCGGCGATCTTCGCCTCGATCTCGGCGAGGTTCATGCGGTCGGCCTCGCGCACGACGGGTACCACGAGGCCCTTCTCCGTACCGACAGCGACGCCGATATGGTAGTAGTTCTTGTAGATCACGTCGGCGCCGTCGATCTCGGCATTGACCGCCGGGATCTCCTTCAGCGCCTGAATGCACGCCTTCACGAAGAAGCTCATGAAGCCGAGCTTCACGCCGTGGCGCTTCTCGAAAAGCTCCTTGTACTGGTTGCGCATGGCCATGACGGCGCTCATGTCCACATCGTTGAACGTGGTGAGCATGGCCGCAGTATTCTGCGCGTCCTTGAGGCGCCGCGCGATGGTCTGGCGGAGCCGCGTCATGCGCACGCGCTCCTCGCGCGCCTCGTCATTGGGCGCGGAGGGAAGCCGCATCTGCTGGGACGCCACTGCCGGCACGGGGGGCGCATAGGCGACCGCCGTGGCAGCAGCCGGCGCCGGCTCAGCCTTGGGCCGCGCTTCGGCTGCAAGCACGTCCTCCTTGAGGACCTGACCGCGACGCCCGGAGCCTGCTACATCGTTCTCGGCGAACC
>CAUJKI010000205.1 GCA_963205015.1 Pseudomonadota bacterium | reverse complement strand
GGGATGCTACACCCATTGTGGCCGATTTCGCGTCCTCCCGCACTGGCGCGCCGGAGCGGCTATACTGCGGCAGCGCCCAGCGGAACCGCGCGACACATGACATCACAGCCCAACATCTTCGACAGGACCCTGCTGTCCCGTCGCCGCACGCGGGCGGCGGCCGGGGCGGGATCCCACGATTTTCTCCTGCGCCACGTCAGCGAGGATATGGCGGATCGCCTCTCACTCGTTCAGCGGAAGTTCGCCGTCGGCCTGAACCTCGGGGCTCATACGGGCGCGCTGAGCCGGCGCCTGCGCCAGCTCGGCTCCATCGGCCTGCTCATCGACGCCGATCCGAGCGCGGCGATGCTGGCCGCGTGCGATGGTCCCCGCTTGGCGGCCGACGAGGAGTTCCTTCCCTTTGGCCCGGCCACGCTCGATCTCGTCGTAAGCGCCCTCGCCCTGCAGTCCGTCAATGACCTGCCGGGGGTCCTCGTCCAGGTACGCCAGGCCCTGAAGGGCGATGGGCTGTTCCTTGCAGCACTCCTCGGCGCGGGATCGCTCGCGGAGCTGCGAGAGGCTTTTCTCATCGCCGAGACAGAGCTTTATGGCGGCGCGACCCCGCGCGTCGCACCCTTCGGAGATGTCCGCACGCTCGGCGGACTCCTCCAGCGCGCCGGCTTCGCGCTTCCCGTCGCCGATGTCGACAGCCTACGCGTCACCTATCCGAACGCGCTCGCGCTCATGGCCGAGCTCAAGGCCATGGGCGCCAGCAACGCCCTCGTCGAACGCTCGCGGCGCCCCATGACGCGGCGTCTTCTCATGCGTGCCGCCGAGGTCTATGCGGAGAAATTCGCCGCGCCGGACGGGCGTGTGCCCGCGACCTTCGAGGTCGTGACGCTGACGGCCTGGGGTCCCGACCCCTCACAGCCGAAGCCGCTCCGCCCAGGTTCGGCCAAAACCCGGCTCGCGGATGCCCTCGGCGTCCCGGAGGGAACTCCGGCCTCGGACAGCGGATGCGAAAAGAAGAGTCCTTGAGTATCAACGGCGCCACACCTTAGTCTGTACATCGCCGCAATCGCGCCGTGTGGCCACCCCGAATCGCCGTGCCTTTAGGAAACCGTTAGGAGCGAATCGGCTCAGTTGCGTCGACGCCCGCAAGGCGTCCAGTTCACGGGGAGAGAGCCTCATGTTGATGTCTACGCTCGATGGTATCGAGTTTGCGAGCGCCTATCCGGATCTCCTCGGCAAGCGCGTTCTGATCACCGGTATCGACAATGCGCAGGGCGTGGACATCGCGCGCACGTTCGCGGAACAGCGTACGCGGCTTGTGCTCCACGTGAGCAAGATGACGCCGGAAATGGAAGTCCTCGGCGAGATCGTTTCGCAAGGCGCGCTCGACGTGCGCCTCTTCGATGGTCCGATCGGTCCGACGAACGATGCCGTGAAGCTCGCGCGCCAGACCGTGCAGGCCTTCGGCGGCGTCGACATCGTGATCAACCTCGCCATGGTGCCGGCGCCAAAGGGTGGCGCTGCCGCACGCGAGAGCGATGTCGAGGAAGCCGTGAGTGAAACGCTCGCTTCCGCGTGCCTCATGACCAAGATCGCAACAAACCGCATGCGCCTCACGATGACCGAGGGTCACGTGCTCACGATCGTGCGGCTGCCACGGAAACCAACCTCGGCACACCGCGTCGTCGGCGCGCTCGCGCGCTCGGCGCTCGCCAATCTCACGCGCAACGAGGCCCGCGAGTGGGCCCCGCACGGCATTCAGATCAACGCCATCGCGCCGTCGGCGATGAGCACGATGGCCCCCTATGGTGCGTTGACGGGCGAACCCGACATGGCGAGCCTTGCGCTGCATCTTTCGAGCGAGGAAGGCCGGGACCTCACGGGCCTCATGTTCGAGTGCTACGCCGAGTAGGCGCGGTCAGCTCGCGGCAAGACGCTCCGGGAACGCACGCGCGATGGCTTCGCGCGTCGGCGCGATCACGCCGCGCTCGGTGATGAGCCGGCTCACCAGGCGCGCCGGCGTTACGTCGAATGCGTAGTTGGCGACGTAGGCCCCCTCCGGCACGAGACGCACGCGCACAACGTCGCCATGCTCCGTCGCACCGCTGATCCACGCCACCTCGTCGCCGCCGCGCTCCTCGATCGGAATCTGCCTGAGGCCGTCGCTCATGGCAAAATCGATGCTCGAGGAAGGTAGCGCGACATAGAAGGGCACACCGTTGTCATGCGCAGCGAGGGCCTTGAGGTACGTGCCGATCTTGTTACCCACATCGCCCGTCGCCGTGGTGCGATCGCTGCCGACGATGACCATGTCCACGAGGCCGCGCTGCATGAGATGACCGCCCGCATTGTCGACGATGACCGTGTGCGGCACGCCGTGCTGGCCAAGCTCCCACGCCGTGAGCGCGGCCCCCTGATTGCGCGGGCGGGTCTCGTCCACCCAGACATGCAGCGGAATACCCGCATCGTGCGCCATGTAGATCGGCGCAGTCGCCGTACCCCAGTCGACAGTCGCGAGCCAGCCGGCATTGCAGTGCGTGAGAATATGGACGGGCATACCCGCCTTCAGACGCGCGACATCGCGGATCAGATCGAAGCCGAACTTGCCGATGGCCTCGTTGGTCGCGACATCCTCATCGGCAATGCAGGCAGCCTCCGCGTAAGCAGTCTCGGTGCGCGCGGGCACCGGTCGCAAAGCGAGCGCGCTGCGCATCCGATCGAGCGCCCAGCGCAGATTGAC
>CAUJKI010000204.1 GCA_963205015.1 Pseudomonadota bacterium | reverse complement strand
ACGCTGCCTTCCTGCCGACCGGTGCGACGGGCTTCGAGGACCTGCACATCATCCAGGCCGGTACCCGCATCCGGTTCTGATCTGAACCCGATCCGAGACCAGGACTTAAAGGAAAGGGCCGCCCAAAAGGCGGCCCTTTCTCTCGCCGATACGCTGGTTCCGCATGCGACGAGCGACGAACTGCGCTGAACGACGCTCCGATGCGCATTTTGGCGCGCCGGCTCGCCCCTTGCGCCGGCCTGCCGGCTGGGCTAACACCGCCCAAGGGCACGCGCGCCGAAGTGTGATTCCGAAGCAACTCCGCGCCAGCGCTGAACGTCAGCCACCCGGGACGGATCGATGCCTGCACTGCTGATGGACTATCTGCCGATCGCCGTATTCATCAGCGTCGCGCTGGTGATCGGGCTGGCGCTGATGATCGCGCCGTTCCTGGTCGCCGTCCGCAATCCCGATCCAGAGAAGGTCTCGGCCTACGAGTGCGGCTTCAATGCCTTCGATGATGCGCGGATGAAGTTCGACGTGCGCTTTTATCTGGTCGCCATCCTGTTCATCATCTTCGACCTCGAGGTGGCTTTCCTCTTTCCCTGGGCCGTTGCCTTCAAGGAGACGGGCGCCTTTGGCTTCTGGTCGATGATGATCTTCCTCGGCGTGCTGACCGTGGGCTTCATCTACGAATGGCGCAAAGGAGCGCTGGAATGGGATTGATTGCGCCGCCAGCTCCGGTCTTCGACAAGCCGCGCGAGGGAGCCGCTGGCATCGTGAAGCCGGGGGATCGCGGGTTCACGGAGTTCTCCAACGAGCTCGCGGACAAGGGTTTCCTCGTCACGACGACCGACGACCTCATCAATTGGGCGCGCACCGGCTCGCTCATGTGGATGACGTTCGGGCTTGCGTGCTGCGCGGTGGAGATGATGCAGGCCTCGATGCCACGTTACGACGTCGAGCGCTTCGGTTTCGCGCCGCGCGCCTCGCCCCGTCAGTCGGACGTGATGATCGTCGCCGGCACGTTGACGAACAAGATGGCGCCCGCTCTGCGCAAGGTCTACGACCAGATGCCCGAGCCGCGCTATGTGATCTCCATGGGCTCGTGCGCCAACGGCGGCGGCTACTATCATTACAGCTATGCCGTCGTGCGCGGCTGCGACCGCATCGTGCCCGTCGACATCTATGTTCCGGGTTGCCCGCCAACGGCTGAGGCCCTCGTCTACGGCATCCTGCTCCTGCAGAAGAAGATCCGGCGCACCGGGACCATCGAGCGCTAGGCCACGGACATCATGCAAACGGCAACCGAAAGCCTCGAAGAGCTCAAGGAGCACATTGCCGCCGGTCTCGGCGACAGGCTCACCGACGCGCGCATCGCTTATGGCGAGCTCACGCTCGTCGTTCCGCGCGAGCAGATCGTGCCGGTGCTGACATACCTGCGCGACAACGGGCGCTGCCAGTTCGAAATCCTGATCGACATATGCGGCGTCGACTATCCCGCGCACGAGCGGCGCTTCGATGTCGTCTATCACCTGCTCTCAGTGCGCCAGAACCAGCGCGTCCGCGTCAGCCTCGAAACGGACGAGACGACGCCAGTCCCGAGCGTGATCGGCGTCT
Source organism: Pseudomonadota bacterium (assembly GCA_963205015.1). GTDB lineage: Bacteria > Pseudomonadota > Alphaproteobacteria > Rhizobiales > Hyphomicrobiaceae. The sequence goes on along the minus strand of CAUJKI010000204.1, from coordinate 12,791 downwards.
TTCCCGCTGCCAATTGGTACGAGCGTGAAGCCTACGACATGTACGGAATGCCTTTCTCGGGGCATCCGGACCTGCGTCGCCTGCTGACCGATTACGGCTTCGAAGGCTATCCCCTGCGGAAGGACTTCCCCCTCACCGGCTATGTCGAGGTGCGCTACGACGACGAGCTGAAGCGCGTCGTCTACGATCGCGTGCGGCTCACGCAGGAGTTTCGCGACTTCGACTTCGAGAGTCCCTGGGAAGGCGTGGATTATGTCCTTCCCGGCGATGAGAAGTCCGCAGCGCCGCCGCCCCCGCCACCACCACCGGCCAAGAGCTGATCACGATCGGTCCTGCAGGCCGGCGAACGGCGCTCGGGTGGACGAGCGCGTTTCAGGCGCGCGCGTCGACCTTGATCATATCGGCTGCCTTCTCCGCAATCATGATGGTCGGCGCGTTGGTATTGCCCGAGATCAGGTTCGGCATGATCGAGGCATCGACGACACGCAGCCCACCAATGCCGCGCACGCGCAAGCGGTTGTCGACGACCGCCATCGGATCGCCTCCCATCTTGCAGGTGCCGCACGGATGAAACACCGTGGTGCCGCGCTCCCGCGCGAACTCCACGAAGTCATCGTCGCTCGCGCACTGCAACCCCGGGATGGTCTCGCGCTTGATGAGCGGCTTGAACGAGGGCTGCTCGGCAATGCGCCGGGCGAGCTTCAGGCCGGCGAGCGTCACCCGACGGTCGCTTTCGGCGGCGAGATAATTCGCGACGATCGATGGCTTTTCCTTCGGATCCGCGGAGATGATGTGCTGACGGCCGCGGCTCTCGGGTCGCAGCACGCAGATCGTGGATGAGACGCCGGGGTACTTGTGCAGGCCCTTGCCAGGTGCCTCGGCGGAGAAGGGAATGAAGTGGAACTGGATATCCGGTTCGTCCAGCTCGGGAGAGGACTTCGCGAAGACACCGGCCACTGCCGCACCCGTGGAGAGGATGCCGCGCCGGTTGAAGGCATAGTCGAGGCCGGTCTTGAGCTGCAGCATCGGGCTGTGCCAGACCGCATTGAGGCTGTGGGGCAGCGTCACTTCGTAGACGGTGCGCACCTGATAGTGATCCTGCAGGTTCTCGCCGACGCCGTTGAGCTCGTGACGCACCTCGACGCCGGCCTTCTTGAGGACCTCGCCCTGACCGATCCCCGACAATTCGAGAATCTGCGGGCTCCCGATAGCCCCCGCCGCCAGCAGGACCTCGCGCCGTGCCTTGATGAAGCGTTTCTCGCCGCCGACTGAGAAACGCACGCCCGAGGCGCGCTTCTCGTCGAGCGTGATGCCCTCGACCTCGGCGTGCGTAACGACGCGCAGATTGGGACGTCCCCTCGCCTCGCGAAGATAGGTGACCGCCGTCGAGCCGCGCCGGCCGTCGCGGATGGTCGCCTGATAATAGCCGGCGCCTTCCTGCGAGGCCCCGTTAAAGTCGTCGGTCGGTGGAATGCCGGCCTCGATGCAGGCCGCGACGAAGGCTGTGCAGAGCGGATTGTCGACGTGGACGTCGGTGACCGCGAGTGGCCCGCCGACGCCGTGAAGCTCACTTGCGCCGCGCTCCTGGTTTTCGGCCTTCTTGAAGTAGGGCAGAACGTCCTCGTGCGACCAACCGACGTTGCCGAGCTGGCGCCAGACGTCGTAGTCGCGCGCCTGACCACGGACATAGAGCAGGCCGTTGATGGCGCTCGAGCCGCCGAGCACGCGCCCGCGCGGCCACGGTACATATCGCCCGCCGAGATGCGGCTCGGGGCCGGCGGCGTATTGCCAGGTGATGTCGGGATTGTACATCGTGCGGAAATAGCCGCCCGGGATATGGATCCACGGATTGGTGTCCTTGCCGCCGGCCTCCAGGAGCGCGACGGTGACGCCTGCCTGCTCGCTCAGCCGGTTGGCGAGCACGCACCCCGCCGAGCCTGCCCCCACAATGACGTAGTCGTAGCTGCCTTCATCCTTCGCAACTGGCATCCTGCCTCCCCGTCGTCTCCTGCCCGCTGTGCCGACTTTCCGCCGGCCGCGTGTTGATCGGGAATGTACACGGAATGCCGAAAAGATCGACCCCGGCGCCCCGCGGCCACGACCAGCGCGAAAGGCCCGAGAGTATGGGGGTGGCGCCCCTTGGGAACGCGTGCTGAGCTAGCGCGCTTGCATGACTTCCGGGAACGGGCCGTACGTGAGCTTGCCGCAGGTGTAGGCGTGCTTCGCCGTCGCGGCCACGAGGCCGCCGGAAGTCAGCGGGTTGAACCCGATGACTTCATCGATATGTCCTTCCGAGAACGTATAGCCGATATTGTGTTCCTCTTCGCCGAATTGACCCTGCGAGCGCCACTTGACGCATGCGATCGGTCTCGGCGTGCCCAAGCCCATCGGCCCGATCCACAAGCCGGGCGGGGAGATCTCAGCTTGGACGATGCTGCCTGGAGGTACTTTCGCGCGAACGTTGCGCGCGATAACGACCCGGTAGTTGGCTGGAACAGCCGTTGAAGGGGAAATTGCAGCCGTCTGGACGCCCGACACGTCCGTACCCGCGCAGCCACCCAGCGCCAGAGCGCCGGCAGCACATGTCCCAAGCCACAACCAACGTCCCATGACGTCCCCTCCGCGCTACAAAACTGTAGCACGGTGCAGATGATCAGATAGCGGTCACTCGAAATTGAGCGCCTGGGTGTTACGGACCGGGCACGCTGCCGGGGCGCGGCAAGCCGACGTAAGCTCAGGCGGCCGATTAGCCGGGGTGATCAACCATTTGTGCAGGCGACGGAACGATTTGTTGAGGAACGTTATTAAAGCAGGTGTGGCAACTTCCGGCAGGGCTTCTGTCCGTCCCGGTGGCGCACCCTCCTGGTGTAGGTAAACCTTAATACGGCTCGTCTATACTCCCTCTCGGGATCGGGAAACGGCCGATGCCGAGGGGGGATAAGAAGATCCCCGGCACGAGGTTTGCACGTCCAGGGCACGAGCAGAGCTCGGAGCGTCCGCTGCCGGCGGTCGCTCGGGGAGTCCGAATATGGCACGCGGTAAAGTCGGGATTGCACTAGGGGGCGGCGCAGCGCGCGGATGGGCGCATATCGGCGTCCTCAGGGCGCTTGCCCAGGTCGGCGTCGTGCCGGACATCATCGCCGGAACCTCGATCGGTGCGGTGGTAGGCGGTTGTTTTGCCGCCGGGCGCCTCGATGAGCTCGAGGGTTTTGCCCGCGATCTGACCAAGCGCAAGATCTTCGGCTATCTGGATTTCAACCTCTCCGGCTCTGGCCTGATCACCGGACAACGGGTGGTAGAGCGCCTCGAGGGGCATCTCAAGGACCTGCAGATCGAGGAGATGCCGTCCCGCTTCGCCGCCGTCGCGACGGAGTACGGCACCGGCCAGGAAACATGGATCACGCGCGGACCGCTGGTCGAGGCTATGCGGGCCTCCTACGCGCTCCCCGGCATCTTCAAGCCGGTTCGCATCAACAACCGATGGCTGATGGATGGTGCGCTCTGCAACCCGGTACCGGCTGCAGTCTGTCGCGCCCTCGGTGCCCGCTATGTCATCGCGGTCAATCTCAATTCCGACGCATGCGGGCGGGGGAACCAGTTCCCCGAGCTCGACGGCGGCCTCATCGAGCGTATGCCGGAGCCGCAGCCGGAGCCGACGCCTGCCCGCACGCTCGCCAACGGCTTTGGCGCACGCAATCTGATCAAGCGCCAGCTCTTCGGTGGCGGCGATAGCGGGCCCGGCATCTCGAGCGTGATGGTCGACGCCTTCAATATCGTCCAGGACCGCATCGCGCGCTCGCGACTCGCGGGTGACCCGCCCGATGCGATCATCAATCCGCGCCTTGCCGGCATCGGCCTTTTCGATTTCCATGCCGCCGACGCGCTCATCTCGCGTGGCATGGCAGCCGCCCAGCGCGAGGCCGAGGACATCCGCCGCGAGATCGCCGCCCGCGAAGCGGCGACGCAGCGACACCTCGCTCTGGCATAGTCGCTTCCTTCGTATCGTTCTTCGTGATTGACGCTGGATTGCCGGCGCCAGTCGTGATTTTGTGCGCCTCCCCGAACAATAGGGCTTAAGCCGCACGGCGGGCGGAAACGCGATGCAGGACAGAAACGATGCGGAGGCAGCGCGCCGCGCGGCCATCAAGGTCGCGCATGATCGCCTCGATCTGTTTGCCGTCGGTATCCTGACGCTGCTGTGCATCTTCCTCGGCATCGGTCAGGTGGCGATGAAGGTCGCGAATGCCGGCATCTCGCCGGTCTTCCAGGCGGGTCTGCGCTCGCTGCTCGCGGCCGGTCTTGTCGGCCTGCTCTGCGCCGTGCGCGGCATCTCGCTGCGTTTCGACCGCGCGACGGCCCTGCCGATGATCCTTTCGGCGCTGTTCTTTACTGCCGAGTTCGCGTTCCTCTATCCAGGCCTCGACCGCACGACGGCATCGCGCGCGGTGATCTTTCTCTACACCTCGCCTTTTGTCGTCGCTGCCGGCGCACACTTCCTCATTCCGGGCGACCGCCTGACCTGGTCGAAAACCGCGGGGCTGCTTGCTGCGCTCGCCGGCGTCATCATCGTGCTCGCCGGGCGCGAGACGACCGGCGTGAGCTCGCTTGCCGGCGATCTCCTCTGTCTTGCCGGCGGCATTGCCTGGGGCTTTCTCACGCTGAGCGTGCGCGCAACGCGCCTTGCTGCGGTCCGGCCGGAGCGCGTGATCTTCATGCAGCTCCTGATCTCCGGCGTGCTGCTCTGGCTCATGTCGCTCGCGCTCGGTGAACGCGGCATCACCGATCCCTCACCGCTCGTGCTCGGCGCGTTTGGCTACACGGTGGTCTTCGTCGCGTTCATCACCTTCACGACGAGCCTTTGGCTCATGACGCGCTACCCCGCCTCGCGCGTGATGGCCTTCCTAATGATAACGCCGGTCTTCGGCGTTGCCGCCGGCGTCATCCTGCTCGGTGAGCCACTCACCCTCCACCTCGTCATCGGCCTGATCGTCGTGGTGATCGGGCTGTGGCTGGTGAACCGGCCCGCAGCGAAGTCGAAATGACTAGGCGTCGGGTCGACCGACCATCATGCGCAGCGGCGTGTAGATGAGGACGGTCTCGCCGCGCTGATTGAGGACGGTGTTTCGCGTGCGCACGAGGCCACGGCCGCCTTTGGACGCAGCGCGCTGCTCGATGACCTCGATCTCGCAATGGATGGTGTCGCCGGCGAAGGTCGGGGCCTTGACGTCGAGCTCCATGTGCAGGAAGGCGAGACCCGTGCCTTGGATGGTGCCAAGCATGGTCATGCCCTCGGCAATGGCGTACACGAGCGCGCCCGGTGCGACACGGCCCTGGATCGCGGAGTGCGCTTTGACGAATTCCATGTCGGTGAAGAGCACTTCGAGGAAGCCCGTGCACGAGATGAAGTTGACGATGTCAGTCTCGGTGATCGTGCGGCCGAAGGTCTTGAACTTCGCGCCGACCGGCATTTCCTGCCAGTAAAGGCCCTGGCCCAGCAGTTTCATGTCTCTCTCCCCATGCGCTTCCTCGGCGTTACTTGCCGCGCCGGAGGCCAAATCTCAAGCGGCGCGTTCGGCGCGCATGGCCTCCCCGCGATAGCTGAGGGCTTCCGCGACATGCGTGCGGCCGACGCGCTCGGCGCCATCGAGATCGGCGATGGTGCGGGCAACCTTGAGCGTACGATGAAAGCCGCGGGCGGAAAGGCCCATGGCATCGGATGCGGAGCGTAGGAGCGCAAGGCCGGCATCATCCGGCATGGCAACCTCCTCCAGGAGGCGGCCGGAGCAATCGGCGTTCGTGCGCACGCGCGGCGTGCCGGCGGCGGCAAAGCGTGCGCGCTGAAGTGCCCGCGCGGCGGCGACCCGCGCGCGGACCTCGGCGCTGCCTTCGCTCGCCGCCGGCAGCACGAGATCGGCGGCGGAGACAGGCGCCAGCTCGATCTGCATGTCGATGCGGTCGAGGAAGGGGCCGGAAACGCGCGCCTGATAGTCATCGGCGCAGCGCGGGCCGCGCTTGCAGGTCGTACCGGGGCCGGCACCGCCGCACTTGCAAGGATTCATGGCCGCGACGAGCTGGAAGCGCGATGGGTACGTAATGCGGTGATTGGCGCGGGCGATGGCGGTCTCGCCCGTTTCGAGCGGCTGGCGGAGCGCGTCGAGGACGTTCGGCTGGAACTCGGGGAGCTCGTCGAGGAAGAGAACACCCAGATGCGCGAGCGAAACCTCGCCGGGCCGTGCGCGCATCCCGCCGCCGACCAGTGCCGCCATGCTCGCCGAGTGATGCGGCGCGCGGAAGGGGCGCGTCTGCGCGATGCGGCCTTCGCCGAGCTCGCCCGCGAGGCTCTTGATCATCGAGACCTCGAGCATCTCAGCCGGCTCGAGTGGCGGCAGGATCGAAGGGAGGCGTGCGGCGAGCATCGACTTTCCCGATCCCGGAGGGCCGACCATCAGGAGATTGTGTCCGCCCGCCGCCGCGACCTCGAGCGCGCGGCGCGCGCTCTCCTGACCTTTGACGTCGTTGAGATCGAGCAGCGTCTCCGGGGCCGCAGGGCCGCCCGGCTGTGGCCGCGCCATGACCTGCGTGCCTTTGAAGTGATTGACGAGCGAGAGCAAGTGCGGCGCAGCGAGGATGGCCATGTCCTCGGCGGCCCATGCTGCTTCGGCGCCGCAGGCGGCCGGGCAGATCAGCCCTTTGCCAAGCGCATTGGCACCGATCGCGGCGGGAAGCGCACCCGGCACGGCACGGATGGAGCCATCGAGCGCAAGCTCGCCGACGGCCGCATAGCCCTCGACCGCATCCGGCGCGATGGCGCCAGTCGCGACCATCAGCGCCAGCGCAATCGCAAGATCGAAATGGCTCCCCTCCTTGGGCAGGTCGGCGGGCGCAAGATTGACGGTGATGTGCCGGAAGGGAAGGGCGAGGCCCACAGCGTGCAACGCATTGCGAACGCGCTCGCGGCTCTCCGCAACTGCCTTGTCGGGGAGGCCCACGATTGCGAAAACGTGCCGGCCACCGCTGATCCGGACCTGTACCTCGACGGGGCGTGCCTCGATGCCGACGAACGCGAGCGTGGAAATCTGCCCGTACATGAACCCGCCCCGGAATGCTGCGGGTCACGCCGCCCGCTCACTGTCCGAAGGCTAGTCCGCTGTGGCATCTCCGGTCAAGAACAATATGAGAACAAATCCACACCTCGGGCCGCCAAAGGCCCTCAGTAGCCTTCCCTGAGCAGCGGGAAGGGACTGTCGAAGCCGCGGCGCGCGAGGGGCGTTGCCCGGGCTAGATAGCTGCGGTCGAGCTGCGCGAAACTGGTCACGCCAAGGAGACCGAGGACGCGCCGCGTCTCGTCCTCGAGGAGTTCCAGAGCGCGCATGAGCGCGCCCTCGCCGCCGGCAGCGAGCGCGAGACCCTGCAGGCGTCCGATGCCGACCACATCGGCGCCGAGTGCGATCGCCTTCACGATGTCCGTACCGCGATAGATGCCACCATCGACGGCGATCTGACATTTGCCTTTCACGGCATCGACCACATCCGGCAGATCGGTAAGGCTGCCGCGCCCATGATCGAGCTGGCGGCCACCATGGTTAGAGACATAGACGACGTCGACGCCGTGATCGACCGCAATGCGCGCGTCCTCGGGAGTCGCAATACCCTTGATGATCATCGGAACCGGGCACTTCTTGCGAATGCGCGCGATGTCCGCCCAGGTGAACGCCTGCTGGAAAGGATCGCCGACACCCGCGCCACCCGAGGCGCGACGCGCCGTTGGCTTGTAGCGCTTCGCGATATCGCGCTCGCGCCGCCCGTAGTAGTCGAGGTCGACGGTCAGGCAGAGGCCCGCATAGCCGTGCGCCACCGCGGTGGCGACGCGCTCGTCCACCCAGGCTGCATCTCCGCGCACGTAAAGTTGGAAGAGCTTGGGGTAGGAAGGCGCGGCGGCCGCGACTTCCTCGAGCCCGGGCTTGCAGACGGAGCTCAGCATGTGGATCGCGCCGAACGCGGCCGCAGCCTTGGTCGGCGCGACGCCGCCCGGGGGGCAGAAGTCCTGCAGCGAGCCGATGGGCGCGAGGATGATGGGCAGCTTGAGCGTGTGGCCGAGGAAGCGGACCGAGAGATCGACCGTCCCGACATCGCGCAGGACACGCGGACGAAAGGCGATCTCCTCGATGGCGAGGCGGTTGCGTTCGAGCGTCGTCTCGGTGTCGGCGCCGCCCATGAGGTAGTCCCAGGTTTCCTTCGAGAGCCTCTCGCGCGCCGGTCCGACGAGCTCGTGAAGGACTTCGATCGATGGCGTGCTCATGTTTCTCCCTCAGGATGCGCGTGCACCAACGCCGCGCGGACTGCCCAGCGTAGCTACTATCCGGCGGCGATGGTCCTATCCAGTGGCTTGCGAGGCAACGCTGCCAATAGAAAAAGCCGCGCCAGGATGCGATCCTGACGCGGCTTCGAATGGAGCAGCCAGCCCGGCTATGCGCCGCGCCTGCCGATCAATTCTTACTTCTTCGCCGGCGCCTTCTTGGCCGGAGCTTTCTTGGCGGCCTTCTTCGCCGGCTTCTTCTTCGCCGGCTTCTTGTCGGCGACCGTGGTCACATCCGACTGAGAAACGCCGGTGATCGGCGAGAGGACAGGAGCCGAGGCGGCCGGCAGAGCCGAGGCCAGGGCGACGATGCCAGCGGTACCAAGAGCAGCGAGCAGACGGGTCATTCGAACCTCCAGAGGGAGTTTGCAGTTTGTGCGCGCATCCCCATGCGTGACCCAATCGCTCTACATGCATCGACGGCCGGTCGGCAAGAAAAAATCTCGGTAAATACTTAGACTGAATGCTGGAAAGAATAGTACTGCAATGCAGGATTGCATGAATTAAGCAAACTTGGCGCGTTTTGTTGTCAAATATTCATTCTGGCACGGTTCGGCACCCTTCCAGATGAATGGATATTTAGTTTTGGAAGTACTGGGCGGCTGTGGGCTTCGACCTAAGGATCGACAGTCAGGGAGCGCTTCGGCTCGTAGGACTGGATCTCCTGACCGAGCACGGTGCCGCCGGAGCGGCGCTCGAGTATGAGCGCGCTCCCCACACCCGGCAGCGTGCGCGGCGCCTGGCCGACATTGAGGATCGCCGCGTCCGGTACTGTCTCGCGCAGAGCCGCCAGGAGATCCGCGCGCGCGCTCTCGTCGAGCGCCGTCATGGCATCGTCGAGAATGATTACGTCGGGCCGATGCAGCAGCAGGCGGGCGACCGCGACGCGCTGGCGCTCGCCGGCCGAGAGCGACTGGTCCCATCGCCCGCTCTCGTCGAGCTTGTCGGCGAGATGAGCAAGCCCCGCGGAGCCGAGCGCGACGAGGATCTCCTCGTCGGCGGGCGGTGTGCCGTCCGCTGGATAGACCAGTGCCTCGCGCAACGTGGCGAGCGGCAGATAGCCCTGCTGCGGCGCGATCATCACGCGCGCCTTGTCGCCGATGCGGACCGTGCCGTGGCCCGCGCGCCAGAGCCCGGCAATGGCGCGCACGATCGCCGTCTTGCCCGAGCTCGTGTCGCCCGAGATGGAGAGCGATGTTGCGGGCGGCACCATCAGGTCCGCCCGCGCGACGAGCGGGCGTCCGCCCGGATCGTGGACTGCAAGACCATCGAGCACGAGGCCCTCGCTCGGTGAGGGCGCAATCTCGATCCCGCGCGGCCCTGCGGCATGGTGCCGATCGACGTCGTCGCAGGAATCCACCATGTCCATGACGCGCCGCGCGGAGGCGTACCAGTCGGCGATGCGGCTGAAGTTGTCGACGATCCAGGAGATCGCCATCTGGACCTGGGCGAAGGCAGCCGCGAGCTGCGTCACCTCGCCGAGCGTCAGCTCGCCGCGCAGATACTTCGGTGCCGCGAACAGCAGTGGCACCAGAGGTGTCATCGGGCCGATGGTATTGGTGATCCAGGTGAGCCGTCCATGCTGCTGGACGATCAGCAGCCAGCGCTGGACGACCGTGTCGTAGATGCGCGCGAGAATGCGCCGCTCGCTCTGCTCGCCGCCCATCATGGCGATGCTCTCGGCATTGTCGCGGAGCCGCATCAGTGCGAAGCGGAAGTCGCCTTCGGCCTCGTTCTTGCGCCCTACATAGCCGACGAGCCGTTGGCCGACCCACATGGTGAGCAGCGAGCCGATGATGCCGTAGGCGAGCGCGAGCAGCACCATGTAGGCGGGGATCGTGAAGGCGCCGCCGCCGAGTGTCAGCGTGTAGGACCCGCCGACCGACCATAGGATGGAGATGAATGCCGCCGCCGAGATGATCGCCGTGACGAGGCCGATGCCGAGATCGACGAGCGGCTCGCTCGCCCAGCGCGAATCGTCGGCGATCCGATATTCGGGATTGGCCGGCTGCGTGCCTGTCTGCGCCAGGTGATAGAAGCGCCGGCCGGCGAGCCAGCGCGAGACCACCTCGCCGACGATCCAGGCGCGCCAGTGCACCTGCAGGCGCTCGCGCGTGAGCACGATGCCGACGCCGATCGCGGCCATCGACGCGATGATGAGGAGGAGAAGCAGCACGGACTCCCAGAGCGCCGCCGCATTCCGCGCTTCGAGCGAGTCGAAGAACCACCGCGTCCAATGGTTGAGCGCGACAGTCGCCGTGGTGCTGAGGACGAGGCAGATGGCAAGCGTGATCGTGAGCCCCCAGGCTCGTCGCGTTCCATCGCCCCGCCAGAAGCCGCCCGCGAACAGGGCGTAGGCACGAATGACGCGCCAGTCGAGGTCAAGGTTGGGGGTACGGGGCGCGACTGTGGACTTCGATGCGTCAGGCGTCCCGGCGCCGGGGGCTGTCATTTGCGGAGCTTCCCGAGGGCAGTAGAGAATGGGCGGCCGGGCGCGTGCACCCAACTCTGCGTCGCGAGAATCGGCAGCAGACCCATGCGCGGCCTATTTGTCCCGATGCGAGCCCTGAAGGCGGGCGGCTCAAGTGTGCGGCGTGATGCAATCGGTGCCCGTCGGAGGTTCACACGCCGCGTTCACGAGCTTGTGAAGTCTAACGGCCGACTGCGACAAAAGCGAGGGTGCTGATTTCGCGATGCAGCATGCCGGCGGGCGACGGAGCGGGGATGGTCAGCGAAAGCGGATCGGCGCCAGATAGGAGCGTTCTGCGGCCGTGAGGCTGGGCGGGGGCGGCGGGAATGCGGCGAGGCGGATCAGAAGGATAGCGGCATCGTCGAGCTGCGGACGGCCGCTCGACTTTACGACCTCGGCGCTGATGAGCGCCCCCTTGTCGTCGAGGGCAAGACGCACGACCACTGTGCCCTTGGCCTGGGAGGCCGAGGCCCGCGCCTTTGCTTCACGCTGATCGACGGCGAGGAGCGCGGTCTGGACGGCCAGGCCATAGGCATCGATCTCGCCCCGGCTCGCTGCGGCTGCCGCTGCCCGCGGAGACGCCTCCGTTGCGGTGCCGTGAGAGGTCGCGCCGCCGGCAGCCATGGTGGCAGGGGAGGGTTGAACGGGCAGATCCTCGCTCGGCTTCTCCTCAGCCTTCTCCAGCGGTGGAGGTGGGGGCGGTTGCTCGACGGCGGCAACCTTCTTCTCCTCCGGTGGTGCGGGCGCGCTTGTGACCGTGGGTGCTTCCTCCTGTGCGAGCACAGGTGCCGATTCAGCGGGTGCGGCTAGCTGCTTGACCGGCTCGGGTGTCTGGACGGCTGGCGGTTCGACTTTCGGCTCCGGGGGCGCAGTTTTCTCGGGTGTCGCCTCGTTTGCGACGCTCTCTTCGCCCGGGTTCGGCGCGACGTGCGCTGGAGCTGCGCTCGCGCTCGTGTCCGTTGTGGGCTGGCGGGAGTCGAGCGCGCTCGCTGGGATGATGGAGACGCTGATCGCGTCGAGCGACCCTCCACCATCGCCGAACTCGGTGGCAGGGGTGGAGACGAGGGCGAGCAGGACCAGCACGTGGGCACCAACGGCTGCCACCACCGAACCGGTGTGGCGGACGGCGAGAGGCGCGGCGGTGGGAGGAGCCGCCGCGGGATCGGCAGGCGGGAGCGAGGGCGCTGCCGTCGCGTCGCTTGGCGAACTGCGCGCGCGTGCGAGGCCGTGGTCCTCGGGCCGAAGCAGCAACTGCACCGTCGGCTCCGCGCTTTCCGCGGGCACACCATCGGCGCGCGTCGGCCGATGTTCGCCGAGCGCCGGCAGGGGCGGCTGTTGGACGTGCTTGGACATCTTTTGCGATCGTATGCGCGCCAGTCTCCGCTCTCCACCATGTTCGAGGGCGCTGTTCAAGGGGCCGCGTTCCGCGTCCAGCCGGGCGACATTCCGTGCGGGAGGCCGCCTCACGAAGCGGCGTGGTGGCTCGGCCACAGGTAGATCGAAACCGGCAGCGAGCGCGCTCCTCCCTCTCTGTCTTTGTTGCCGCGACTGCGACTCTCGATTAGATGTAACACTATAACAGTGATGTTATAGCGTACTATCAAACGAGGGGGATGAGAATGAGCTGGTGGATCTATCGTGGGCTCGGTGGCGTCATCGCCCTTCTCGTCGCCGGCGCGCTTCCGGAGACGGCTACGGCTCAGATCCAGCTCCCGGGCATCGTCGTCACGGCGCCGAGCCCCGTTCAGCGTTCTCGTCCACGCCAGCGCACAGCACCCGCGCCAACTCAGGCGACCGCGCCGGCGCCGGCCCCGCAGGCTGAGCCCACGCTACCGCCGCCCGGCACCCTGGTGATCGACGATGAGAGCTTCGCGGCGGTCACGGTCGTGACGGCGCCCGAGATCGAAGCCCAGACCGCGCCGAACATCGCCGATGCCCTGGCCTTGCGCCCGGGCATTGCCTCGT
>CAUJKI010000203.1 GCA_963205015.1 Pseudomonadota bacterium | reverse complement strand
CGAGTCGGCCGGCGACAGCGCGCCGGGCTCGATCGTGGAATTGCGATCCTTCGAGGACGCGAAAGGCGAGCGCCGTGTCGCACTGGCGGTCCGATCCGACCTCTCCATCGAGGCGCAGGCGACGGCGAACGGCGCGACCTGGCTCGACCGCCAGCTAGTCGCTCGCGACCCCGTTGATCTTGGCGGCGGCTTCGGTCTGGAGGTGAAGCAGACGATGGAGGCCCGCGCCGCACATCTGATTCAGGATGGCATGGCGCGGCGCGATGGCGAGCGCATCCTATTCAACCGGAACCTGATCGGTACGCTCCGGCAACGCGAGCTGGACGCGCTCGGCGACACGCTCGCGGCCGAGACCGGTATGCCATTCCAGAAATCTGCTGAAGGTGAATTTGTCGCCGGCACGTACAGCCGGCGCTTTGCACTCGCGTCTGGCCGCTTCGCCATGATCGACGACGGCCTCGGCTTCAAGCTGGTGCCATGGACCCCGTCGATCGAGAAACATATCGGGCGGCATATTTCCGGGGTGGCCCGCGCCGATGGCGGCGTCGATTGGTCGTTTGGTCGCAAACGGGGGCTCGGGCTGTGAAGGCTAGGGTGCGCGGACCCGTGGCGGATGGGCATGGTCGCTGCCCAGCGGTTTGATCTTGAAATCCAGACTGGCCTGGCCTATGTAGGTACTTGCCTACATGGAGGTGCGTCGTGACCATCACCACTCTTTCCAGCCGCGAGCTGAATCATGACGTCAGCAGCGCCAAGAAGGCCGCACAAGACGGCCCGGTCGTCATCACCGACCGGGGCAAGCCCTCCCATGTGCTGATGACTTATGACGAGTTCTGCCGCCTCAGCGGCAAGCGCTGCCGTTTGACCCAAGCCCTCGCCATGCCGGGCCTGTCGGACATCGACTTTGATCCGCCGCGTGTCGAGATCGCGCCGCGCGGGGTCGATCTGTCTTGAATTATCTGCTCGACACCAACGTGGTTTCTGAACTGCGCAAGATCGGCGACGGAAAGGCCGATGCCAGGGTCGCAGCATGGGTCGATACCGAGGACGCCGAGAGCTTCTTCATCTCGGCAATCACCATCCTTGAGTTGGAACGCGGCGTGCTCGGCATCCAGCGTCGCGACGCCGCGCAGGGCGCGCGCCTGCGCGCCTGGCTGGACAATCATGTCCGGCCGGAGTTCGCCGGACGCATCCTGCCCATTGATGACCAGATTGCGATGCGCTGCGCGCATCTGCATATTCCCGACCGGCGCAACGAGGTCGACGCGCTGATCGCCGCGACGGCGCTTGTCCACGGCTTGACCGTGGCGACGCGCAACGTCCGGGATTTCGAGGGCACGGGCGTTGTCGTAGTCAACCCTTGGCAGGATTGATCCGGTCTCACATGTCGATGATCCGGCCGGCATGTTAGCGGCCGCTGCTCAAGGGCTTCCTGCGAAAGTGAGAGTTGAGCGATGGACGTCTTCGACCGGCTGAAAGCAGCCACAGCAGACGACTGGCAGAGCTACGTCGACCACGACTTCGTCCGCCAGATGGGCGCTGGCACGCTGCCGCAGGCGGCGTTCCGAACCTATCTCGTGCAGGACTATCTGTTCCTGATCCAGTTCGCCCGCGCTTATGCGCTCGCGACCTACAAGAGCCGCACGCTGGCGGACATGAAAGCGGCGCAGGCGGGGGTGGCGGCCATCCTCGACGAAATGGATCTTCATGTACGGCTGTGCGGCCGCTGGGGGCTGTCACCGCAGGACATCGAAGCCGCGCCCGAGCATCAGGCGACGATCGCCTATACCCGTTTCGTGCTGGATTGCGGCGCGGCCGGCGACCTGCTCGACTTGCATGTCGCGCTCGCCCCGTGCGTCATTGGTTATGCGGAGATCGGCCGCCACCTGGTGCCAGAGGGAGTCGACGCGCTCGGCGACCATCCCTATCGCGAATGGATCGCCGAATATGCAGGCGATGCCTATCAGGCTGTTGCGGCCAAGGCGCGACGCCATCTCGATGACCTGGCCGCGCGGGCGATGACCGAACGGCGCTTCAATGAACTCGCAGCGCTGTTCGGCAAGGCGTCGCGACTCGAAGCCGACTTCTGGCAGATGGGATTTGATGGGGGTCGCTGATCGCTATGTCCAATGTTGACGATTTTCCGCACGCCGCAAGTCTTTTTTCGATCACCTACGCTGTTCTACGATAACTGACACAGGCGCAGTTGAAATCTCCGCACTCCTTGCTCTTCTACGGAATATTGCAACGTGCAGGGAGATTTGCTCGCTGTGTCAGCCAGTCGAGTCGTGTGGGGCCAGATCTGCGTCGTGTTCGCGATCGTGCTGCTCGCGGTCTGGGCCGCGACGCAGTGGGTTGCGTGGCGGCTCGGCTTTCAGCCACAGCTCGGCTCACCCTGGTTCGCGCTGGTCGGCTTGCCGATCTATCCGGCGCCGGCTTTCTTCTGGTGGTGGTTCTTTTTCGATGCTTACGCGCCACACGTCTTTCTGGAGGGCGCCGGTATTGCGGCTTCGGGTGGACTCGTCGCGATCGCTGTCGCCATCCTCATGTCGATTTACCGGGCGCGCGAAGCCAAGGACGTGCGTACCTTCGGCTCGGCTCGCTGGGCCGAGCCGGATGAGGTCCAGTCCGCGGGTCTTCTCGGCGACGATGGTGTCGTTCTCGGCCGGCTTGACCGAGCCTATCTGCGACACGACGGCGCCGAGCATGTCCTGTGCTTTGCGCCGACACGATCCGGCAAAGGCGTCGGTCTTGTCGTGCCGACGTTGCTGACCTGGCCGGGCTCGTCGATCGTGCATGACATCAAGGGAGAGAACTGGGAATTGACGGCGGGCCTGCGCGCCCGCTTCGGTCGTGTGTTGTTGTTCGATCCCACCAACGCCGACTCGGCCGCCTACAATCCGCTGCTCGAGGTGCGGAAAGGCGAGTGGGAGGTGCGGGACGTTCAGAACGTCGCCGATGTACTGGTCGATCCGGAAGGTTCGTTGGAGAAGCGCAATCATTGGGAGAAGACATCCCATTCGCTCCTGGTCGGCGCGATCCTCCATGTGCTCTACGCCGAGAATGACAAGACACTCGCCGGTGTCGCGGCCTTCCTGTCCGATCCGCGCCGGCCGATCGAGGCGACATTGTCCGCCATGATGACGACGCCGCATCTCGGCGAGAAGGGGCCGCATCCCGTCATCGCCAGCGCGGCGCGCGAGTTGCTCAACAAGTCCGATAACGAAAGGTCGGGCGTGCTCTCAACTGCCATGTCATTCCTCGGCCTGTATCGCGATCCCGTCGTCGCGGCCGTCACTGCCCGCTGCGATTGGCGGATCGCGGATCTCGTGTCTGGTGAGAAACCCACGACGCTCTATCTCGTGGTGCCACCTTCCGACATCAGCAGGACGAAGCCGCTTGTGCGTCTCGTGCTCAATCAGATCGGTCGCCGGCTGACCGAGGACTTGCACGCGAAGGGCCGGAGACATCGGCTGTTGCTGATGCTCGACGAGTTTCCGGCGCTCGGCCGACTCGACTTCTTCGAGAGCGCGCTTGCTTTCATGGCCGGCTATCAGATCAAGGCATTTCTCATTGCTCAGTCCTTGAACCAGATCGAGAAAGCCTACGGCCAGAACAATTCCATCCTGGACAATTGCCACGTCAGGGTCAGCTTTGCGACCAATGACGAGAGGACGGCGAAAAGAGTCAGCGATGCGCTCGGCACCGCGACCGAGATGCGCGCCATGCAGAACTATGCCGGCCACCGTCTCGCGCCCTGGCTTGGCCATCTGATGATCTCCCGCTCCGAGACGGCGCGGCCGCTGCTCACGGCCGGGGAAGTGATGCAACTTCCGCCCGACGACGAGATCGTCATGGTCGCGGGCGTTCCGCCGGTCCGCGCCAAGAAGGCACGGTATTATGATGATCGGAGGTTCAAGGATCGGCTGCTGCCTGTTCCAAAAGACCCAAAAGCGGGCTTCGCCCCGAAACGCAACGACTGGTCTGCGTTGAAGCCCGTCGCCGTGCCAACGAGCAAGAGCATCGTCACACCGGAAGCTGCGACCGTACCAAATGGCGCGGCCAAGCCGGACGACGATCCTGCAAATGCCGGTCTCCGCCGCGAACCTGGGCTCGAGCGGCATAAGGATATCGCACCGGAACCGATGGCGACCGCCACCAACGAGTTCGATCCCGATGCCGACGAGTCGGAGCGCGAGGTTGTCGCCAATCGTGCGCTGGCACGCGACATGCGGTTGATAGCGCGGCGGATTGCTCTGGACCCCGGCGACGGCATGGAGTTGTAAGTCATGACGCAGCAGTCCGACATCGCGCCACCGTCCGGGAGGAAGAAGCGGCTATCGATCTATCTCGATCCGAACCTCTCGCATCGCTTGGCCGACCACGCGGGTCGCCGCGAGCAGTCGCGCTCGATGATCGCCGAAGCTGCCATCGCCTCATTCCTGTCACCCGACGCTGATGAGCGCCGGGAGGCCGCCTTGGCCAAGCGTCTCGATCGGATTGATCGCAACATTCAGCGTCTGGAGCGCGACATTGGCATCGCCAACGAAGCCTTCGCCATTTTCATTCGCGCCTGGCTGACATCGACCGCGTCTTTGCCGGAAGTCGCGCAGGCGTCGGCGCGTGCCAAGGGCGGCGAGCGTTATGATAGATTCCTAGAGGCACTCGGCCGGCGGCTCGCAAACGGGCCACGGCTCAGGCAAGAAGTGCCAGAAGACTGCCGGTGAGTAACTTGTTTCTATGCCAACTGCGTAGGTTAGCCAGCGCATATGCGGTTAATGTGAGCTTCCTTCCTAACGCCGTGCTTTTCGAACGTGCGGTAGAAACTCGTCTGAACTAAGGGACGTGCTCCCCTGTGCGCCAGGAATGCAGTAAAGCATCTATGGCATGTTCCGCTATGACGAGCGTATCAATCCAATCCATCGTGCGCGTATGCTTTGGAAAGGTGACGATGCCGTGAATTGCAGCAATGATAGTGCCGACCGCTTGTTTCGCAGATACGCGCGGGTTATCGCGGGTCTCAAGCAGTTCGCGGACAATTCTGTTGTAAAGCGAATAAGAACGATAGGCGAGCGGCCGAAAGGCACGCCGTCGTCGCCTTGGGCGTCAACTCTGACAGCTTTCGTGGATCGCCTGAGCATCACGAGAACTTCGCGCTTGCAGCCATCGATCCAGGAGTTATAGCACTTTAGCTTTTCGATGAAGAGAGACGCTTATCGAGGAAGGCATCAATGCCTTCCCCTGCATCTTCCTCCATCATGTTCTGCGCCATGACCTCGCTCGCCAACGCATAGGCTGCGGCGCGAGTGCGCTCGTGCTGAGCATAGAACATCGCTTTTCCGTGACGAATCGCAGCGGGGCTTTTGGCGATGATCACCTTCGCCAGATCCTCTATCGCGGTGTCAAGTTCGGCAGCGGGAACCGCGCGATTGATCAAGCCCCATTCCTCGGCGGTCGCCGGATCAATGAATCGTGCAGTCACAAGCATCTCGAATGCCCGCTTGGTTGGCACGTTGCGCGAAAGGGCTACCGCCGGTGTGGAACAGAACAACCCGACATTGATTCCAGAGACAGCGAAGCGCGCCTCATCCGAGCTACGGCCAAATCGCAACTAGCTACAAGTTGGCAGCCGGCAGCGGTGGCTAAGCCATGGACACGGGCAATGACCGGAATTGGCAGTGCGATAATCGTCTGCATTGCGTCGGTGCAGCGCGCAAAAAGCTGCCTGTAGTAATCAAGACGCGGGTTGGCTCGCATTTGTCGCAGATCGTGCCCGGCGCAGAACGCCTTGCCGGCGGCTGACAGAACCACGCAGCGGACCGACGGATCGGCTGCGATCAGCGCAAGCTCCTCCTTCAGAGTAGCCAGCAATTCCTCCGATAAACCGTTGAACTGAGCGGGACGATTGAGGCAGAGATTTACTAGGCTTAGGTGGCGTCCGCACCTGATCTCCGGCACGGCTGTCCCAGTTAGACCTTCCTTATCAAACAATCAGAGCAGCACGGACGTCGTTGACAATTGCGGCTGACGTCCAAAAGGGTAATCAAATCCATAAAAGGAGCCCGGGACCCGTCATCGGACCTCGGGCAGTCTAGGGAGGGCGCACTTCGGCGCTTGCTGCCATTTACTGACGCCTTCGCGTCAGACCGCCGACGACGAGCGGGATCACGGGAAATCAAGTGATAGCCTGTGTGATGAAAGGCAAGGTTTCAGACTGTTCCTGCCATTGAGGAGAGAACATTGGGTCACTTCCCCGCAATCAACTCTGCAGCTTTCTCCGCCATAGCCATAATCGGCAGATTGGTGTTTCCGCTAATCACGGTCGGCATAAGTGAGCCATCGATAACGCGTAGATTGTCGACGCCTCGAACCCGCAGCTTGCCATCGACGACGGCGTCGCGATCTTCGCCCATACGGCAGGTTCCGACGGGGTGGTAGATCGTTTCTGCGCGTGCTCGTATCCACTTCTTGCGCGACTCCGGGCTCTTAAAGGCATCGGGATCGAGCTTCCGCTTAATGAGCTTTTGGAGCGCAGGCTGATCGATAATATCGCACATCTGTCTAACGCCCTCTTGCATGCTGACGAAATCGCTCTCGTCCGACAGAAAGCGTGGATCGATAGCGGGCATGTCCAACGGATTTGCCGAACGCAGTCGCAATGTTCCGCGGCTTTTCGGACGAAGCTGGCAAACGCGAATGCCAAAGCCGTGCGGTACACGCTCGCCCGGCGGCGGATTTCGAAGCGCGACGATGAGATGAGCCTGCCACTCGGGCCACTGCGAATGTTTATCGGGACCCCAGAACGCTCCAGCTTCAACGCCTTGGGAGGTGGCGGGACCCGTGCCGCGGAACATATATCGCGCGCCCGCTAAGCCACCTCGGATTAATCCGAGATACGGAGTCAGTGTGATGGGTTGGGATGCCTCCAGCCGGATTGCGCAATCGAGGTGATCCTGCAAGTTGCTGCCGACGCCTGCGGAATCGATCACGGGCTTGATGCCGAGCGATCGCAGATGTTCGGCGGGTCCAATTCCCGACAGCATCAACAATTGTGGTGAGCAGATCGCGCCGGACGTCAGCAATACCTCGCGCTCCGCGGGGATGATTACCTCACGTCCGCCTTTCTCAATCACGACGCCCCGAACGCGCGTACCCTCCAACGCCAGCCTCCGAACCTGGCAGTTGGCCATGATGGTCAGATTGCTCCGCCCCTTTCCTTGATCGAGAAACTTGAATGCTCCGGAGCGTTTGCCATCCGCGATGGTGAGTTCGTAGAAGCCCGCGCCGATCTGAGATGGGCCATTGAATCCGTTGTTCTCGGGCAGGCCGGCTGACTTGGCGCTTTCAATGAAGGCTTTCGAGATTGGATGTTGCAAGGTGCCGTAAGACAAGCGGATAGGACCAGAATAGCCTCTGTCTTGATTGTGCTGGGACGTAACTCCGCTGGCGTCCTCGATCTTCCTCAAATAGGGGCGAAGGCTTTCGTATCCCCATTCCGGCAGGCCCTGCGCCGCCCACGCATCGTAATCTGCGGGGTTTCCCCGGATCGCTATCATAGAGTTGATGGCAGATGATCCTCCCACAACCTTGCCGCGGGGAATGTAGATTTTGCGGTTATTTAGTCCGGATTGAGGTTCAGTCCAAAACTGCCAGTTGTGTTTTGGACTCGTATAGAGCACGCGAATGCCTGCGGGCATATGAACAAAGATTGAAGAAGCAGGAGATCCAGCCTCAAGCAGCAACACCTTCACGTTGGGATCTTCGCTCAATCGTGCGGCAAGCACGCACCCTGCCGATCCTGCGCCGACGATGACATAATCATATCCCGAGAGCTTCATTTCCATCCCCTATTTTTGTCAAAGCCGGCGAACGGCTTGTTCGTGCAACGACCAAAACCGCCAAGTCCAGATTGCGGTTTGAGACTTGCAAAAGGCACTTCCGAACCCTAGTCTATCCTACCAATCTGGTAGGACCATTTATAGTGACCAGAGATTGGCCGTCAATGGAGAGGTCATCTCATGTTTCCATCCTGGAGAATTGCAATCCTGCTTTTCAGCGCAGGATGCCTCGTTCTGCTGCTAGCTCCCGAATCCGCTGTCCAGCCAGAAAAGGCGATGGTCCAACGCGCGATATGGGCTCTGGGCCCCTAACCGCGCTCAGGAGGTTCCAATATCGATAATCTGCCGCTCATTTAGATTTTGAATTGCTGCCGAGTCGTACTTCAGTACGGATTTGAGAATGTACGCCGTATCTTCGCCTCGTCGTGGCGGGCTTTTTGTATATTCTATCTTCGTCCCGGAAAACTTGATCGGGTTTGCAACGAGAGGGGCTGTTGTGCCGGCAGAGTGGGGAAGCTTGATCTGCATCTCCCGATGGATCACTTGTGGGTGAGCAAACACCTCATCCAGTCGATTGATAGGCGCACAAGGGACCCCCACGGGCTCCAGAATAGAAATCCAATACTGGGTCGTCTCCCGTACCAGATGGTCATCCAGTAGGGGTATAAGTTGGTCACGATTTTTGAGCCGATCCGTGTTCGTGACGAAGCGACCATCGGTCGCCAATTCTGCCAGACCAGCAGCAGCACAGAATTTCCGGAACTGCTGGTCGTTGCCGACAGCGAGCACGAACGAGCCATCCCTTGTCTTGAAGACTTGATAGGGGACGATATTTGGATGCGCGTTGCCGTATCGCTTGGGAGGCACGCCGGTTGTGAGGAAGTTCAAGTTCTGGTTGGCAAGAACGGCGACCTGGACATCCAGCAGTGCCATGTCGATGTGCTGTCCTTCCCCGGTACGCTCGCGATGCAGTAACGCGGAGATGACACCCGTCGCGCTATACATACCTGTGAGAATATCGACGATCGGAACTCCGACCTTCTGAGGGCCTCCGCCGGGTCTGTCGTCACTCTCTCCGGTAATACTCATCAGGCCGCCTATAGCCTGAATAGCCATATCGTATCCTGCTACATCTTTCATCGGGCCGGTCTGGCCGTAGCCGGTGATCGAGCAGTAGATAATGTCAGGCTTCAGTTTTTTGAGTGACTCGTAGTCAAGGCCGTAACGCGCCATATCGCCAACCTTGTAGTTCTCGATCACGAGATCAGCCTGCTGGGCAAGCGCGCGAACAATGGCGCTCCCCTCCTCAGTCGATATATCGACGCATATCGAATGCTTGCCGCGATTAGCACTCAGGAAATACGCGCTTTCGGTCGTGTCGACTCCGCCGTCTTTCCGCAGAAAGGGTGGGCCCCATTGCCGCGTATCGTCGCCCGTTCCTGGACGTTCGATCTTCCAGACCTCAGCTCCGAGATCGGACAGCAACTGTCCCAGCCAGGGCCCAGCGAGAATTCTTGAAAGATCGAGCACTCGGTAACCCACCAACGGTCCAGCCATCACACTTCCCTGACATTTGCGCGTCGAATAGCCACACGACCCGCGCGGCTTGCGTCAGTGTAATTGGACACACCAAAATGGTCAAACCACACTGGGACGATGAATGATGGAGGTGGTCGGTGCTTTGTCGCGCTGGAGACGCGGCGCTAGGAACGTTGTCTCAATGTGGCGAAGCTTGACATCTCACCATGAACAACTTACGGTCATACCAAATTGGTTTATCCAATTAAAAAATGAAACCGGGAAGAACGTGAAGCGGGGTCCTGCCGAATGGCTCGAGTAACTCTCCAGAATGTCACGAAATCCTTTGGAGGAGATCGAGGACCGTGGGCGGTCCGGGACTTTTCACTGGACATCGCCGATGGCGAGTTGGTCGTTTTCGTCGGACCGTCCGGCTGCGGCAAGTCCACGACGCTGCGCATGCTGGCGGGGCTCGATGACGTGACATCGGGCAGGATTCTGATCGGTGGGAAAGACGTAACAACGCTTCCGCCGAAAGACCGCAACATTGCGATGGTGTTTCAGAACTACGCGCTCTATCCGCAGAAGACAGTCTACGACAATATGGCCTTCGGCCTTCGCGTGCGCGGGGCGTCGAAAGACGAGATCGACCGCCGGGTGCGCGGTGCGGCGCTGAATCTTGGCCTGGAGGCGCTGCTGGAGCGCAAGCCGC
>CAUJKI010000202.1 GCA_963205015.1 Pseudomonadota bacterium | reverse complement strand
CCCGAGGTGAAGTTCTCGGATCTGAAGGTAACGACAGTCTAATTCTCCCTCTCCCCGCTCTTGCGGGGAGAGGGTTGGGGTGAGGGGCGGACGCTTGCGCTGACGTTGGCGTGTGCCGCCGCCCCTCATCCTAACCTTCTCCCCGTAAGAACGGGGAGAAGGGACATGTTGTGCTCGCGGCTCGCTCCGAACTCATAAAGGACGGGGGCTCCGGGGTGTCCCCCGGGCGGGTTACAGGGCGGCAGCCCTGTTCGCGCCAAAGGCGCGACCCTGGGACGCCGCCGGATCTTGCATCTGCCGTCCGCACCTGCCATTCAGGGCCATAGAATTAGCCGACGGATGCCGACGACAATGCAGGACACGGTCAAAGAGAAGGCCAAGGGCAAAACTTCCAACCTGATCGCGGGCGCGACGGGCGACTGGGAGGTGATCGTCGGCATGGAGGTCCATGCCCAGGTCGCCAGCAAGGCCAAGCTGTTCTCGGGCGCCTCGACTGAATTCGGCGCCGAGCCGAACAGTCACGTGAGCCTCGTCGATGCGGCCATGCCGGGCATGCTGCCGGTGATCAACGAAGAATGCATTGCGCAGGCTGTGCGCACGGGTCTCGGGCTGAAAGCACAGATCAATCTCGACAGCGTTTTCGACCGCAAGAACTACTTCTATCCGGATCTTCCGCAGGGCTATCAGATCAGCCAGTACAAGAGCCCGATCGTCGGCGAGGGCGAGGTCGAGATCGACGTCGATGGCGAGAGCAAGACCATCGGCATCGAGCGCCTGCATCTCGAGCAGGACGCGGGGAAATCCATTCACGACCAGCACCCCGATTATTCCTACGTCGACCTCAATCGCTCGGGCGTCGCGCTCATGGAGATCGTGTCGCGGCCGGATCTCCGTTCCTCGAAGGAGGCGCAGGCCTACGTAACCAAGCTGCGCACGATCCTGCGCTATCTCGGCACGTGCGACGGCGACATGGAGAAGGGGAACCTGCGGGCGGACGTGAACGTCTCCGTACGCCGGCCCGGCGAGCCGCTCGGTACGCGCTGCGAGATCAAGAACGTCAATTCGATCCGCTTCATCGGCCAGTCCGTCGAAGCAGAAGCGCGCCGTCAGATCGGCATTCTCGAGGATGGGGGCAAGATCGAGCAGGAAACGCGCCTTTTCGACTCCGCAAAGGGTGAGACGCGTTCCATGCGCTCGAAGGAAGAGGCGCACGACTATCGCTATTTCCCCGATCCCGACCTGCTGCCGCTCGAGCTGGAGCAGGACTGGGTCGATGCACTCGCCAAGGATCTTCCCGAGCTGCCGGACGAGAAGCGCGCGCGCTTCATGAAGGCCTATGGCCTCTCCGCCTATGACGCGAGCGTGCTCGTCGCCGAGCGTGCGAGCGCGGATTTCTTCGAGGTCGTTGCCAAAGGAAACGACGGCAAGCTCGCGGCCAACTGGGTGATCAACGAGCTGTTCGGCCGCCTCAATAAGGAAGGCAAGGAGATCGACGCCTCGCCCATCTCGGCCGGGCAGCTGGGCGGGCTCGTCCACCTTGTCGTTGACGGCACCATCTCGGGCAAGATCGCCAAGGACCTGTTCGAGATCCTGTGGACCGAAGGCGGCGATCCGGCCGAGATCGTCGAGAAGCGCGGCATGCGCCAGGTCACGGACACGGGCGCCATCGAGGCCGCAGTTGATGCGATCATCGCGGCCAATCCCGACAAGGTCGAGCAGGTGAAAGCGAAGCCCTCCATGCTCGGCTGGTTCGTCGGTCAGGTCATGAAGCAGTCGGGCGGCAAGGCCAACCCACAGGCCGTGAACGATATTCTGAAGAGCAAGCTCGGCATCTGAGCCGGCCGCCTCTCGTACAATTCCTGACGTATCGGGGGTCTTGAAAGCCCCCAGATGCACCCTAAATCCTAGGATGTGCACGCCGCTGAGCGGGTGCGCGAGGCAGTGCCTGGCCCGATGGGCAGGCGCAGATGATCAGTCGCTTCCTATGGAGGACTACACCCATGCGACCCTTCGATTTTGCCCCCCTCTATCGTTCGACCGTTGGCTTCGACCGCCTGTTCCAGCTTTTGGATGGCGGCGTTGAGGGCGAGGCGAGCACCTACCCCCCGTACAACATCGAGCGTACCGCCGATAACCAGTATCGGATCACCATGGCCGTCGCCGGCTTCGCCCGCGAGGAAATCGACATCCAGGTGAAAGAGCAGTCCCTCACCGTGAAGGGTGAGAAGAAGGCCGACGACAAGGAGCGCCAGTTCCTCCATCGCGGGATTGCGACCCGCGCCTTCGAGCGCCGGTTCCAGCTTGCCGATCACGTCGAGGTAACGGGTGCCGACCTTCAGGACGGCCTGCTCCACATCGATCTCGTGCGCAACGTGCCGGAGCGGCTGAAGCCGCGCTCTGTCCAGATCGGCAGTGGTGCGCCGAAGCAGATCGAAGCTCACGTTTGAGCGAAACCTCGTGTCAGGTAACGCGTAAGTCGGTCGACGCGTAACGTGCGTGCTCCCCCTCTCTCTGCCCGGAGAGGGGGAGTTTTCGTGTCCGGCGTATGCCTGTGCTTATTCGGCCGGCGTAGAGCTGGCACGAAGTGCAGCCAAGGCTTCGGCGAGCGAACCCGGCTTGGCTGCTTGGTCGGCAGACATCGCGTCCGATGGGCCGATCGTCATGAGCGTGCGCACGCTCGCGATCTGATCGCCGAGCGAGGGCGCCAGGGCCGACACGATGTCGTTCTCGGACGTGGGCTCCAGCAACGCGTCAGGCTGCTCGATCCAGAGGCCGAACTCGGTATTGAGAGCCTCCAGGAAAGCCTCGACGAGCTCGAGCAGGGGCCCGAGTTCGATGCGGCCCGCCACCAGGAAGTTGTCGCCGATCTCCAAGGTCGTCACCGGCATGAGCGCGCCGCTGTCGCCAGCGACAAGCCCGCGTGCGCGCAGATAGGCAAGCCGGTCGGCGCCGGAGTCGAAGGCAAAGCCCGCAGGATCGCCGTACTCGGCGACCGCATCGAGCAACACCGTCGTGCCACTCGTAAAGGGATCGAGGAGCAGGCGGATCGGGCCGCGCCCGCGCGGCAGCTCGGCCACGCGCCGGCGCGCCTGCAGGATGTGCGCGATAAGCGAAGCCTCCAGCCCGCGCACCTGACTGACGAAATGGATGAACCGCTGAACGCGCGTGCGCAGCCGCCGCGGGCCCATCTGCGGCGTCGGTTCCGTAATCTCGAGCGAGATGGACATGAGCTGGTCGCCGGCCGCGAGGGCCGCGTCGAGATGCTCGACGAGCCAATATAGGCGCGGGTCCAGATCCTGTCTGCGGCAGTGCATTCCGAAGTACCGATGGTCAGCGCTCAACGCACCGATAAATAGTTGATTCGCTGCCGGAATGTATGGCGCCTGCCGAGGTGCCAACGGCTTCATTGAACCTTGATCGCCTTTGCCGGGCGACGTGGCAGATCCGTCCGCACGATAAAGCTGCAGTTGCACGTGCAGTACAACCAGGGTCGGTGAGATCTACGGGCCCGCCACGAGATCGCGCCCCGCCGCATACTTCACGAGAGCTTCGATTCGATCGTCGATCGAGGGATGCGTGGCGAGAAGGCCAGTGATCCGGTTCTGCAGCGGGTTTTCGATGAAGAAGGCCTCCATGCGCGAAGGCACGTCGAAGGAGGCATGACGCGCGATCTTGCGGAGCGCCGAGATCATTGCGTCAGGGTTCTTCGTCAGCTCGACGGAGCCCGCATCAGCCAGATACTCGCGCGAGCGCGAGAGGGCAAAGCGGATCAGCGTCGAGATGCCCCAGGAAATGAGGATGATCGCCACTGCGATCAGGATCGCGATGATGGCTGCACCCCCGCCGCTCCCTCCTCCTCCGCCGCCGCGTCCTCCGCCGCGATAGCGATCGTCATCCTGGCTCGTCGTCGGCGCGCCCTGCCAGGGGCTGCGGTCGTCCGTGTCCGGCATCGGCCGGGGCGTCGGCGACCAGCCATAGGGAAAATCCCAGCGCCGGATGAGCATGTCGCCGATGAAGCCGAAAATGCCGGCGAAGATTACCGCGACTACCATGAGCTGCGTGTCGCGATTGCGGATATGGGTCAGCTCGTGCGCGAGCACGGCCTCGACCTCGGCGGGCTCCAGCCGCTCGATGAGCCCGCGCGTCACCGCAATGGTGTAGTCGCCCTCGCGCAGACCCGCGGCGTAGGCATTGAGCGCCGGCGTCTCGATGATCTCGAGTCGCGGCATGGTGATGCCGCGCGAGATGCAGAGGTTCTCGAGCATGTTGTAGAGGTCGGGCGCCTCCTTGCGCGTGACGCCGTGCGCGCCGGTCGCCGAGCGGATCATGGCGCGATAGCCGAAGAAGGCGATAACGAACCAGCCGAGCGCGATCAGCATGGCGAGCGGCCACGTCGACCAGAACTGGCTGGCGGCGGCCCTGAAGATGTATTCGAGATCATCACCGCTGAAAGCGTTCACGATCAGCAGGATCGAGAACTGGAGCGCGTGCAGGAGGACGATGAAACCTGCGAGCAGGATCACGGACCGGATGCGGTTCGCGCGGATGTGCGTATAGAGGCCGTAGGCGCCGCCCATCGCTCGGTCCTCGCGTGCGCCGTGCGCCTAGAACTGCACCTTCGGCGCGTTCCGGGTGGCGGCGCGCTCGCCCTCGTCGAGATTGAAGAAGTCCTCGCGCGCAAAGCCGAGCATGTTGGCGAAGAACACGGCCGGGAAGCTCTCGCGCTTGGTATTGTACTCGGCAACTACGTTGTTGAAGAAGCGACGCGCGGCGGCGAGCTTGTTCTCGATGTCGCCGAGCTCGGTCTGGAGCTGCTGGAAGTTGGCATTCGCCTTGAGGTCGGGATAGGCCTCGGCGAGCGCGAAGAGCTGGCGCAGCATCCCGCTCAGCATGTTCTCGGCCTGGGCCTGCGCGGCGGGTCCGCTCGCCGCGACAGCGGCATTGCGCGCCTTGATGACGTTCTCGAGCGTCTCGCGCTCGTGGCTTGCATAGCCTTTTACCGTCTCGACGAGGTTCGGCACCAGGTCATGGCGCTGCTTGAGCTGTACGTCGACATCGGCAAAGGCCTGACGGACGCGCTGGCGCAGCCCGACGAGGCCGTTGTACGTCCCGATCGCGAGCAGCACCACAGCCGCAACAATGCCGAGCAGTACCCAGGCGGTCGTACTCATGGGAGCCTCCCTATGCGTGGCGGGCGGACTATAGACAAGAAATCGGCGCGTGTAGAGAGTTTCAGTGCTCTTGCTGAACGCTGAATTCGAGCGTCAGCGTGCACTCGTCTGCACCGGCCGGGGCCTCAAAGTCGTGTCGGAGGGCCGCGGGTTGCTCAGGCGATCGAGCCCGACGGCGCTGCCTGTGAACTGCTGCGACCACATGAGGGCCGCGACATGCGCGGTCGGACGGAAGTGCAGCGGCAGGCGTGAGACCGGCTGGTCGATCATCTCGAGGGCGCGTCCAGTGTCCGGCAGCACGAGTTCGGCGAGCAGCGGCTCCTCGGCGCGCTCGGTCAGCAGCGGCGCGATCGGGAAGGGGCGGTAGCTCAGCTCGTCAGGGTGCTCGTCATCGAACTCCGTCGCGGGAACCCAACGCAGCTCCTGGCCGGTCGCGCCCCAGCCGAAGCGGCCGCCCGGCTTCGAGACCGGGTCGAGCGGCGTCGTCCATCCGGCAGCATCGAGAGCAGCCACCTGATGGCCGGGTGCAGACGCATGGCGCGGCTCGTCCAGTGCCTCGGCGGCAAGGCTCGCGATGGTGGTCGGCGGCCGCGCGGCGGGCTTGGGCGGCGCAAGGAGACGCGGCTCGGGCATCATGCTCGCGTGACGCGCAAGATCATGGAGCTGGGCGCGATCACGCGTGCTCGGTCCCGCGGCCACGAGTGCCGGCGGCTCAGCCAGCGCCCGCGCGGCAGGCGGCGGCGCAGGCGCGCGCGATGGTGCCGACTGCTGCCAAGCCGATTGCGCGGGTGGACGGGCATTGTCTGCGCTGGCGAGGCTGGCCTGCTGCTGCGGTGCTGTCGGCTGCGCATTGGCGACAACCGTCGGCGCACCACCGCCGCGGCGCAGATTGATGAAGGCGCCGATCTCGCCACCGGCACTGGCGAGGCGGCTGCGCGCAGCGCGACCATCCTCCGCCGTCAGTGGACCACCGTCATCCGGCATATGCTGCGTGCGCCCGCTCGGGAAGAGTAGAGCAAGCTCCTGGCGCGGCAGACGCGGCCAAGCGCGCACGCGCGCCGTATCGACATGCACGAAGGGTATTGCGGAGAGTGGATAATAGCCGACGCCGCCGCGCTCGCGCACGAGTGCGGAGTAGCGCAGGCGCTGGATCGGCACGTCGGGGAAGTGGACATCGGCAGCCTTGCCATTGATGTGCTGGCTGTTCTCCGCCTGCCCGCCGCGCGTCTTCTTGAGCATGCTGTTCGTGCCGCGCGAACGGTAGCCCGAAATGATATGGATCGGTGCCTTGGAGCCGAGCTCTGTGTGCATCTCCCACAGCAGGTCGACGAGCTCCGGATCCATGTTGGTCGGCTCGTCCTTGCGCCAGTCGCGCAGCACCCAGTTGACCCGCTCCATAGCGGCCGGCACGAACTTGCCGTCACGCTTGAAGGTGACGGTGACGGTTTCCTTGGTGTGGATGTTGTAGAGCGAGATCGTGCGCTCGGCGCCGCGGTTCGCGCCGACCGTGCTGGCGCCGATGGCGGCAGCCACCGAACAGAGAGCCATGCCGGCCAGAAGCCGTGAGAGCGAACCGCGCAAGAACCTTCCCCCGAATGTGCGCCCTCCTCTCGGCCGTCCCGCCGGTGCGGCAGCCGATCCCCCGAGATCGCACCTTCCATTTCGTGGCCGCCGTCTCCTGGACGCCGGCCCACGGATCAAAGCGTTAACTCAACCCGATTAACCAACAATGATACGCGCACCGGGCGATCCGACGGCACCCGTGAGGCAAATTCATGACAGGGTGAAGCTAAATGCCTCAAATTTCTGGAGCAAGGAAGTTCTCGAGGGCGCCGAGCACAGTGTCCGGCGCCTCCTCGGCGAGGTAGTGCCCGCTCGGCACCGCGCGACCGGCAACGCTCCCCGTGGCGTACTGCCGCCAGACAGCGATCGGATCGTACCAGGTGCCGATCTTGCCCTTCTCGCCCCAGAGCACGAGCAGAGGGCACACGACCTTCTGGCCGGCCTCGCGGCTCGCGCGGTCATGGACGAGGTCGATGCTGGTGGCAGCCCGGTAATCCTCGCACATGCCCCGGATCATCTCGGGGTTGCGCACGTGCGCGAGGTAGTCGGCGAGGGCGTCGGGGGCGAAGAAGTCGCGCTCCTTGGGCTCGCGCGCCGTATGGGCGAAGAACCACTCGTCTGGCGCCTTGTTGATCAGCATCTCCGGGAAAGGATGCGGCTGGGCAAACCAGAACCAATGGTAATAACCGAGGCCGAAGGCCATATCGGCGCGCTCGAAGTGCTCGAGCGTCGGGATGATATCGAGGAGCGCGAGACGCTCGACGGCGTGCGGGTGGTCGATGGCGAGGCGATGCGCGACACGAGCGCCGCGGTCGTGCGCGACAACCTGGAAGCGCTCGAAGCCGAGCTCGCTCATCAGCTCGACCATGTCGCGCGCCATCTCGCGCTTGGCATAGGGCGCATGATCCGGCGTCGCGGGCGGCTTCAGCGAGTCGCCGTAGCCTCTGAGATCCGGGCAGACGACCGTGAAGCGGCGCGCAAGGGCCGGAGCCACCTTGTGCCACATGGCATGTGTCTGCGGATTGCCGTGGAGCAGGAGCAGCGGTGGGCCGCTCCCGCCGTGGCGGAGCCGCATCGCGCCGTCGCGGACGCGCACATTTGTCAGCGTGAAGCCGTCGAAGAACATGGTGCGCCCCAGCGTGCGATGCGAGCCGCGCTTATTTCACGTCGGCCGCGACCTTCATCGACGTGATCTTGTCCGGGTTCTGAACGGGCTCGCCGCGCTTGATCTTGTCGACGTTGTCCATGCCCTCGACGACCTGGCCCCAGACCGTGTACTGGCGGTCGAGGAAGCTGGCATCGTCGAACACGATGAAGAACTGGCTGTTGGCGCTGTCGGGGTTCTGTGCGCGGGCCATCGAGCAGATGCCGCGCACATGCGGCTCGGCATTGAACTCGGCCTTGAGGTTCGGGTGCTTGGAGCCGCCGGTACCGGTCCCGTGCGGGCAGCCGACCTGCGCCATGAAGCCGTCGATCACGCGATGGAAGACAATGCCGTCATAAAAGCCTTCGCGCGCGAGCGTCTTGATGCGCTCGACATGCTTGGGCGCGAGGTCTGGGCGCAACTTGATCACGACCTGACCCTTGGTCGTATCCATGATGATGGTGTTCTCGGGATCCTTGATGTCGGCCATGGCTGGCTCCTTTGCATTCCGTTGCAAGTTGCGGGGGGCGGCGCGCGCTCAGCGCTTCACGTCGCCGAGGATGTAGACCTTCTGCATAACGTCCGGCTTGGCGGGCGGTTCGCCCTTGGCGATCTTGTCGACGTACTCCATGCCTTCGGCGACCTCGCCCCAGAGCGTGTACTGGCCCGTAAGGCCGCGGCAGCCGGCGCCGAAGCAGATGAAGAACTGGCTGTTGGCCGTATTCGGGTCGTTGGTGCGCGCCGCGCCGACGCTGCCGCGCTTGTAGACCTCCTTGGTGAATTCGGCGGGCAGATTGCCGAGCTTCGAGCCGCCCATGCCGGTGCCGGTCGGATCGCCTGTCTGCGCCATGAAGCCGTCGATGACGCGATGGAACTTCAGATTATTGTAGAAGCCCTGGCGCGCAAGCGTCTTGACGCGCTCGACGTGCTTCGGCGCGAGATCGGGACGCAGGCGGATGACGACCGGGCCGTCCTTGAGCTCGATGACCAGAGCATTCTGCGGATCGAGCTTCGGCGCTTGCGCATGCGCCGCGCTGAAGGCCGCGACAAGAGCGAGAGCGAGGCTCGCGAATAGCGTTCTCACGACAATGGCACTCCTTGATGAGCAGATTCGATTGGTGAATGTCGCGCGGTTGCGATGGCCGCTCATTTGCCCGCCGCCTTGGCCTTCAAGGCACGGGCCACGTCGCGCGAGACGAAGGGTTTGACGTCGCCGCCCATGAGCGCGATCTGGCGCACGAGCGTGGCGGTGATGTGGCGCACACCCGGACTTGCCGGAAGGAATACCGTATCGATATCGCCGGCCATCTCGCCGTTCATGCCCGCCATCTGCATTTCATAGTCGAAGTCCGTCGCATCGCGCAGGCCTCGGAAGATCGCGCGCGCGCCGGCTTCCCGCGCCGCATCGACCACCAACCCATCGAAGGTCATGACCTCGATCGTCGCACCGAACTCCTTCGCCGCCGCGCGCGTCTCCGATTTGAGCATGGCCGTGCGCTCGGAGACGGAAAAGAGCGGTGTCTTGCCCGGATGAATGCCGATGCCGATCACGAGCTTGTCGACGAGGGCCAGCGCGCGGCGCATGACATCGACATGGCCGAGCGTGACGGGATCGAAGGAGCCGGAGTAAAAGCCGATGCGGGTCATGCAATCCTCGGTCTCACAAGTCCTGGATCAGGGCCGACGCAGTGTCGCCAGAAGCGCGCCGCCCGCCAGCAGCAACCCACCCGAAACAGTGTTGAGCGCGCGCGTGTGGCGATCCGCCAATGCTGTGCGCACCCTCGCGACCAGCAGCGTGTATCCGACATCGACCGTTAAGAGCGTAAGGACGAAGATCGCGGCGAGCACTGCAAGCTGCGGTCCGGGCGCCTGCGCCGGATCGAGAAACTGCGGCAGGAAAGCGCCGAGGAACAGCAGCACTTTGGGATTAGACAGACTGACGAACAGTCCGTTGAGATAGAGTGAGCCACTGTGCCGCGCGCGTATCGCCTGGGCGGGCGGTGCGCTGAAAGAGCCGTAGAGCTGCCGCGCTCCGAGATAGATGAGATAGGCGGCGCCCAGCCAGCGGATCACGTCGAACCAATCCGACATGAGCACCATCACCGAGTTCATCCCCAGCGCGGCGATGGCAACCAGCGTGGAGAAACCCGTGGTCGAGCCCGCGAGCGTCCAAAGGCCCCCCTTGAGGCCGTGCGCCGTCGTGTTGGCGATGATGAGGCTCATGTTCGGCCCCGGCGTGAGCGCCAGAAAGATGCAGGCGACGACAAAGGCCGCGAGAATGCCCGTGCTCATGAGGTCCCTGACTCGAACGAGGCGGGCGCTGGGGGCCCGGCCGACGCCCTGCTATATAGGCGGCGGACGCCGCTGTCACGGGCTGCTGAGCTTTCGAGCGCCAAACCACCATGCCAAAAGCGCAATTCCAGATCGGTCCGGTATGCACCTCGGCGGATCTCGCCGCCACGGTCGAGCTTTTCCGCAGCTATGCGGCCTCTCTCGGGGTCGATCTCGCCTATCAGGACTTCGAGGCGGAGCTGGCCGCGATGCCCGGCAAATACGCGCCGCCGCGTGGCGCATTGCTGCTCGCGCGCGGGATAGGCGACGTGCCGCTCGGCTGTGTCGCGCTGAGGCCCATCGAGCCCGCCGGCTTCTGCGAGATGAAGCGCCTCTATGTCTTGCCCGCAGCGCGCGGAACCGGCCTCGGACGGGCGCTGGTCGAAGCCATCCTCGAGGCGGCCACTGGGATGGGCTATCGCGAAATCCGGCTCGATACATTGCCTGACATGATGGACGCGCAAGCGCTCTACGAACGCCTGGGCTTCGTGCGCATCGCTCCCTATTACGACACGCCGATCGCCGGCACGGTCTTCATGGCGCGGACTCTCTGACAGGTCGGAACACGACCGAACGCCTACACCGGCGGCCCGTGCCGGCGGATCGCATAGAGGTGATCGACAGGTCCATTGCCCTTGCCGATTGGATTGCGCACGCCGTGCTCTATGGCTTCCTGGATGAAGGTCTTGGCACGCTGCACGGCCTCTTGGAGGTCGGCGCCGGTTGAGAGGAGCGCGGCGATCGCCGCCGAGAGTGTGCAGCCCGTGCCGTGCGTGTGGCGCGTATCGATCCGCGGCGTTGCGAGCCTGAAGGTGGGACCTTTGGCTTCGATCAGCAGATCGACAGCATCGACGCTCGTGCCGTGCCCCCCCTTCATGAGCACGGCCTTGCAGCCGAAGCGGCTGCAGATCTCACGGCCCTGCTCTTCGATGGCGGCCTCAGTTTCGGCGACCGTCGTCTCGAGCAGGCGCGCGGCCTCCGGCAGGTTCGGCGTGACCAGACGCGCGCGGGGAAGCAATGCATGGCGCACGGCATCGATCGCGTCTGCCTCGAGCAGTACATCGCCACTCGTTGCGACCATCACCGGATCGACGACGAGCGGCAATGCGGGGAAGGGTGCGAGCGCCGTCACCACGGCTTCGATGACCGCGGCCGTCGCGAGCATCCCGGTTTTGGCCGCGCCAACGTTGAGATCACTCATGACCGAACGGATCTGCTCCGCGACGAACGAAGGCTCAACGGGCAGCACGCCCTGCACGCCTTGCGTATTCTGCGCCGTGAGCGCCGTGAGCACGCTCGCACCGTAGACGCCGAGTGCCGTGAACGTCTTGAGATCGGCCTGGATGCCGGCGCCGCCGGAGCTGTCCGAGCCGGCGATGGTGAGCGCGATTGCGACCATGGTCATAGCCTCGTGCGGCGCTGAACTATCGTCCAGTGGCCTTCTTCAGGATTTCGCTCTGCAGTTCCTTGGGGGTGCCCCAGGCCTCGATTTCGGCAAGGAAGGGCACGTGATCGATGAGCCACTGACCGATCCACGTGATCGAGCCCGTGAGGAAGGCGATGCCAGTCAGGATGAGCAGTACGCCCATGATCTTCTCGACCTTGCCGAGATGGCGGCGGAAGCGCTGCATGAAGCCGAGAAACGGCCGTATCGCCACCGCTGCAAGCACGAACGGCACACCGAGGCCGAGGGAGTAGACGGCCAGCATCCGCACGCCCATGCCGAGACTTCCCTCGCTCGCCGCGAGCGTCAGCACGGCCGCGAGGATCGGTCCGATGCAGGGCGTCCAGCCGAAGGCGAAGGCGAGTCCGATGATGTAGGCGCCGAGGTAGCTCGCGCCGTGCATATCGTGGCGATAGCGCTTGTCGGCATGGAGCTGGGGAATGTGCAGCAGGCCAAGGAAGTGCAGGCCGAAGACAATGATCACCGCGCCTGCGACCATCGACAGCTCGTACTTGTAGGTCTGGATGAGCTGGCCGAACACCGAAGCGCCGGCGCCAAGGCCGACGAAAACGGTCGTAAAGCCGAGAACGAAGCAGAACGAGGCCAGCACCACGCGCCGCCACGCCCGCTGGTCGATCCGTTCCTCGCTCGTCATCTCCTCGATGGACATGCCGCCGAGATAGCTGAGATAAGGCGGCACGAGCGGTAGCACGCAGGGAGACAGAAAGCTCAAAAGCCCCGCGAATGCGATGCCTAAGTAGATGTAGAGGTCCGCAGGCACGGCGCGCTCCAGCTTGCAGGCGGTACCGGGCCGCCCTGCTCCCGCGACAGCAAGACGATCGATCGAAGCAAGTCAATCCCCGAGCGCGGATTGGTCGCTCTCACATGGCCCGGCGCACAATACGGACAGGCGCATTTGCCACGTCCGCGATCACCTGCCGCTTGCGAAGGTGGCTCGCGAGCAGGTCCCAGATCGGCGGGCCCTCCGTGCCCTCGTTGATCGAGGCCCAACCCGCGACCGTATAGACGAAGCCCGGCTCGATCGGCTGACCCGTCCGCAGCAGCCGCATATCCGAGATGCGCTGGCCCATGGGCGCATCGACATCGATCGTGAAGCTCATGCCGCCGACGCGAACCATGTCGCCGCCCTGCTGATAGTAGGGGTCGGGATTGAAGAGGTTATCGGCCACGTCCTCGAGTATCGCCTTGATCATCTCGCCGCGGAAGGGGAGGCGATAGACCTTCGGATAGGTCATGGCCGTTGCGTTGTAGACATCGTCCCAGGTGATGGGCTGGCCCGGAACGAGCGACGTGCCCCAGCGGAAGCCGGGCGAGAAGCAGATCTCGGCGTCGCGCTCCGAGAGCAGGGCCTCGCAAATGAGATCATCGAGGGTGCCAGCAAAATTGCCGCGCCGATAAAGCAGCGTGTCGGCACGCGCGAGCTCGGTCGAGAGCATGGCCTCGTGGGGGCTGCGGATCTCCTCGATCAGGCGCGCCATCTCGGGATCGGGCGCGATGACATCAGCGAGCACGGGCATGAGGGCATAGCTGTAGTCAACGATGCGGCCGCCCTTCACGTCGAGGTCTAGGCGCGAAAGGAACTTGCTGTTCGAGCCGGACGCGACGAGCAGCGTCGCGCCAACCTGCTCGGGCTTCGGGATGGCGTCGTGCGTATGTGCGGTCAGAATGACGTCGATGCCTTGAACGCGACCGGCAAGCTTACGGTCAACGTCGAAGCCATTGTGCGAGTTGAGCACCACGATCTCGGCACCGGCCGCGCGCACGGCGGCGACATTGCGGCGCACTTCCTCCTCGCGAATGCCGAACGACCAATCCGGCATCATCCAGCGCGGATTGGCGATCGGCGTATAGGGAAAGGCCTGACCAATGACACCAATGCGCACGCCGCCCTTCTCATAGATGCGCCATGGCCTGAAAATCGGCTCATCGAACTCCGTGTCCATGATATTGCCGGCCAGGAAGTCGATCTTCGCCGTGCCCCGCCCGTCCTTACTGCCGAAAAGCCGGCTCACGCGCTCGGCGCCGAGCGTGAACTCCCAGTGCGCGGTCATCGCGTCGACGCCCAGCGCCTCGGCAACGCGGACCATGTCGGCGCCCTTCGTGTGCAATGCCGTGTAGGAGCCGTGCAGCGTATCGCCACCATCGAGCAGCAGCGTGCGTTCCGCGCCCCGCTCGGCGCGCACGGCTTTGACGAGCGTCGCCAGCCGATCCATGCCGCCGGCGCGGCCGTAGTCCTTCGCCAGCACCTCGAAGTCGGCCGAGGAAAGCATGTAGGCTTGCGCGGAATCCGGCGCGATCCCGTAGTGGGCGAGAAAGTCGCGATCGGTCAGATGCGGCGGCAGACCGCGGACATCGCCGACCCCGAGATTCACCGAAGGCTCGCGGAAGTAGAGCGGGCGCAACTGCGCATGACAGTCCGAGAAGTGCAGGATGGTCACCTGCCCCTTGGCGTCGAAGCGCAGGATGTCCTCCTGCCGCAGGCCCCGCCGCAGCGCTTGGCCGAGCGCAGACGTGCCGGCAAGACCCGTCAGGGCGCCAGCCGCCAGCGCAAGCTGCAGAAACTCGCGGCGCGAGTGCATGGACCTGCACGTCTCCCTAGTGTCGGACACACGAAGGGCGGCACCCGCATCCGGCGGGCCACCGCCCCATGAAACCTACTTGTTGACCGGGCTGTCCGGGCTCATGACGAGCGCGACGAGATCCTTGATCTGGTCGATAGTGAGCACCGCATTGGACCCAAAGCGCGGCATGAGCGAGCACGGGAAGGCTGCGTGCGCGTTGTAGATCTTGTCGTATACCGCCTTCACATCGTCCTCGGCGTACTTCCGGATCTTGCCGTACTCGCGCAGGCTCGGACCGACGGTCCCGTAGCTGACCTCGGCCAGCGTCATCTGATGGCAGGCATAGCAGTTGCCGCCGTTCGGGTTGCGCGGCGGATAGTCGGTGAAGCGCATGCCATAGCCGCTCTGCGCCCACTGCTCGCCCTTCTTCCAATCTCCCATGAGCTTGCCGTCCTCGGGGTATTTGATCTTGGCTTTTTCGCGCGCCATGATCTTTTCCG
Organism: Pseudomonadota bacterium; assembly: GCA_963205015.1. GTDB lineage: Bacteria > Pseudomonadota > Alphaproteobacteria > Rhizobiales > Hyphomicrobiaceae. Next base: position 7,456 of record CAUJKI010000202.1, on the reverse strand, counting down.
CATCGGCGGCCGAAGGCGCGTTGCGCGTCGCGCTGCACACCTTCAACGTCTCATCCTGGGGAATGCGACTGGCCCAGTCCTGCGGTGCCTGGGAAAACGCGAACGACATCAGCACATCGGCGTGCAGCGGATCGATCTTCGTCTCCTGGGCCGCGGCCGGCGCGGCCAGCAGCGCCAGGAGGGCAGCGAGGATCACATGCTTGTTCATGGTACGCCCCTCCCTCAGCGCTTCAGGCCGGGCGCTGCGACGTCACCGTCGCGCGCGCGATCATAGAGATAGGCCGACAGCGCCACGCTGACGTCGGAGCCGAAGTCCAGCCGGTGCAGGCGCATCTGCCAGTAGCAGTCGAGCAGACGGTGCTGCATGGTCATGACGTGCGTGCTGGAAACGCGGTAGGCAGGCCAATCGCCAACGACGCCCCTGGCCTCCTTCGGATCGGACAGGAAGGGCAGCGGCTGGAGGCGGATGCGTTTGCCCGACTCCGCATGACACGTCGCGCAGGAGAAATCGAACGGTCCCTGACGGCGGAAGAAGAGCACCCCACCGAGTGCGATCGCCTCCTTCTCCTTCGCATGATCCTTCTTCGAGGCGAGCTTCATGCCGTTGGACTTATTTGCAATGAACGTCGCTATGGCGCCGATGTCGCGTACCGGCTGGCCGCCGCCCGGATGCGGGTTTTTGCGGAATGCGGTGCTGTTGAAGCCCTGGAAGCTCTCCCTGCACCAGAGACTACGCGTGTCCGCATCCATGACGCGGTCAGCGTCCTCGAAATAGCGCGGCAACTCGGCGAAGGCACCGTCGACGTTACCGACGCCCTTACCGAGGTCGCAGGTCTCAGCGAGCGATACGTTCTTTGGTCCCACCTTGGCAGCCCAGAGCGCTTCGCCGCGATCGGCGTCGAGAAGCGCCGGGTTGCTCCAGGGATCCTGCTTCATCATGCGGCGGTACTGCTCGAGACCGCGCTCGGTCGCGGCATCCTGCTCGGCCTGGGAGACGGCGGGTGCGGCGGCTGCCGCGGTCTTGGGCGCGGCGGCAGGGGGACTTGCTGCCGGTGCCGCAGCGGCGGGCGGCGCCTTTGCCGCGGCGGGCGGGCTCGCGGGCTTCGCGGTCGCGGCCTTCTCCGTTTCGTCCATGCGCCGCATGTGGTCTTCGTAGGCCTTGCGCGCCTGCTCGCGCTGCGCCGGTGTCTGAGCCGCCACCCACGGCACGACGGCTGTGGCCATGAGCCCCAACCCCAGTCCGATGCCGGCAATAGCCACGGCCGGGGTCCGCAATCGCCACCCAAGCATTTCCTGCCTCCTTGCCTTCCCTGGATAATCAGCAGATCCTTGCCCGGCCGCGAACGGCGGTCGGGATGGGCTGATATTCAAGTATCAAGCTATTTGCGGAGACAGCCGAGCGCAACCGCTAGCTTGCACTCATTCCAAACAATCAGTCGAGCGGGTCCGTCCCGCCCCGACGACGCTCGAAGGTCCGTGCGGCACGTACGATGATCGCGACCAGCCCGCCGAGACCAACGAAGACAAGGCCAAGCGGTACCAGGATCGGCGCGAAGGCCCACACCATGCCACCGGCCAGAAGGACCGCCGTGCCGATCAACCAGGCGCGCAGCAGGCTCATGCGTTGACGAGAAGCTGCTCGTATTCGCCGAGCGTCGCGAGGATGACCGCCGTACCGCCGACGACGCACTGCATGGGATTGGGGGCGACGCTGAAGGGAATGCCGAGCTGGCGCGTGAGTTCGGTGTCGAGCCCGTGGAGCAATGCGCCGCCGCCCGTCAGCACGACGCCGCGCTTGTTGATGCCCGAACGCAGCTCATCCGAGAGGTCCTCGAGTGCGCGGCGCACGAGCTCCGCCATATTCGCGATCGGCCCCTCGAGCGCCGCGCCGACATCGTGCGGCCGCAACACCGCCGACTTCATCCGCCGCTGCACGACGTCCCGGCCGCGGATATGCGCCTCGGCGACCCGGCCGTTGGCGCGCGCGCCGGCAGCACCCGCCTCGATCTTGATCCGCTCGGCACTGACGAGGCCGATCGAGAGCTGATGGGCGCGGCGCACATAGCGGCGGATCGCCTCGTCGAAGGCATTGCCCGCCACCTTCAGCGACGCCGTGTGGACGATCTCGCCATTGGAGAGCACCGCAATGTCGCTGGTGCCCCCGCCGATGTCGAGGATCATCGTCACGTCTTCCTTGTCGATCTCGTTGCCGGCGCCGATCGCGGCCGCGACCGGCTCCTCGACGAGATACACGCGCCGGGCGCCTGCAGCCCGCGCCGTCTCGTAGACGGCACGCCGCTCGACCGGCGTTGCGGCCGCCGGCACGCAGATGAGAATGCGCGGGCGGCGGAAGCCGAACTTCGATTTCGCCCGCGCAATGAACGAGCGCAGCATCTCCTCGGTCGCGATGAAATCCGCGATCACACCATCGCGGAGCGGGCGGATCAGCTCGATCGGGTCGGGACTGCGGGCCTTGAGCGTGAGCGCCGCATCGCCGACCGCGATCACATGGCGCGGAATATCCTTCGCGCGCACCGCAACGACGGATGGCTCATCGATGATGATGCCGCGCCCGGCCACGTGGACGAGCGTGTTCGCCGTCCCGAGATCGATCGCGATATCATCCGAGAAAACGCCGCCGACCTTCTTTCGCATGGCGCTGCCAGCCAGCCCTCAACACCCGCGCCGCCTCACTGCCTGCGCGTCCGACCGGCGTTCACGATAGTCGAGCTGACCGCGGAGTCCAAGAGATGTGCGCGAAAATCAGTAGTTGCAGCAGCTTCTTCCGCGTCCGTTGACGGCAGGCAAATAACGGAAACACACCAAGGCGAGGCAGTGCCTCGCACTTCCCCTTCTCCCCGTTCTCACGGGGAGAAGGTCGGGATGAGGGGCGGCGCCAATCGCCGACGTTTGCGTGTGCCGCCGTCCTTCACGTCGTGCTGAAAGCACGCCTCCGGCGTGGCCCTCTCCCCGCAACGGCGGGGAGAGGGACCAGATCAGCTCACCATCATCTGCGCCGCGGGGCCGCGCTGACGCTTCATCATGAGCTTGTTGAGCGCCGCGACGTAGGCGCGGGCCGAAGCGACCATGGTGTCGGTATCCGAGCCGCGGCCGGTCACCTGACGGCCGTCCTCCTCGAGCCGCACCATGACCTCGGCCTGGGCGTCGGTGCCCTCGGTGACGGCCATGACCTGATAGAGCGGCAGGCGCGCCTCGTGCGGCACGATCGCCTTGATCGCCTTGAAGATCGCGTCGACCGGGCCGTCGCCGGTGGCTTCGCGCGTCTCCTGGCGGCCGTCGACCTCCATCGTGATCTTGGCGCGCTGCGGGCCGCCTGTGCCGGCGACCACCTCGAGCGCCATGACCTTGATCCGGTTGGTCTGCGTCGCGACCTCCTGGTCGACCAGCGCCTCGATGTCCTCGTCGAACACGAGCTTCTTCTTGTCGGCGAGATCCTTGAAACGGCGGAACGCATCCTGGAAGGCGTTGTCGCCGAGGTGGTCGTAACCGAGCTGCTTCAGCTTGTCCCGGAACGCGGCGCGGCCCGAGAGCTTGCCGAGGCTCAGCGTCGACTTCGAGAGGCCGACGCTCTCCGGCGTCATGATCTCGTAGGTCTCGGTATTCTTCAGCATGCCGTCCTGGTGGATGCCGCTCTCGTGTGCGAATGCATTCCGGCCGACGATGGCCTTGTTGTACTGCACGGGGAAGGCCGAGACGGACGCAACGAGCTTGGAGGCGCGCGTGAAGTTGGTCGAGTCGACCTCCGTCCAATACGGCAGCACGTCGTTGCGCACCTGCAAGGCCATGACGATCTCCTCGAGCGCCGCATTGCCGGCGCGCTCGCCGAGGCCATTGATCGTGCACTCGACCTGACGCGCGCCGGCACGCACGCCCGCGAGCGAGTTCGCGACCGCCATGCCGAGGTCGTTGTGACAGTGCGTCGACCACACGACCTTGTCGCCGCCCGGCACCGTCTCGCGCAGCATCTTGATGAGCGCGTAGTATTCCTCGGGCACCGAATAGCCGACCGTGTCGGGAATGTTGATCGTGGTCGCGCCCTGCTTGATCGCGATTTCGCAGCAGCGCAGCAGCACGTCCCGCTCCGTGCGCGTTGCGTCCTCCGCGCTCCACTCGACGTTATCGGTATATTGGCGGGCGCGCGCGACGCTGTCGCCGACGGCGCGGATAACCTGCTCGGCATCCATGTTGAGCTTCCACTTGCGGTGGACCGGGCTCGTCGAGATGAAGGTGTGAATGCGGGGGCGCTTGGCGAACTTCACGGCTTCGCCGGCACGATCGATGTCCGCGAAGCTCGATCGCGAGAGGCCGCAGACGACCGAGTTCTTGACGATCTTCGCGATCTCGCAGACGGCCTCGAAGTCGCCGTTCGAGGAGATCGGGAAACCGGCCTCGATGATGTCGACACCCATCTCGTCGAGGACCTCGGCCACCCTGAGCTTGTCCTCGAGTGTCATGGCGGCACCGGGCGACTGCTCGCCGTCGCGCAGGGTCGTGTCGAAGATGAGAACGCGGTCGGCCTCGTTGCGGGAAGGCGTATCCGATGACGGCTTCGCGGCGGCGTCGTTCATGATTAGGGTCCTTGGATCGGTGCCGGCGCTCTATGCGGCGCGGCGAGTTCTGCTCTCTTGTGGCTGGTCCGGTCCCCTGAGCGCCCGTCCCGGATGCATCCGAGACCTCTTCCGGCTCAGGGGCTGGTAAGGAGCAGGATGGACCGAAGCAGGCGCGCAGCCGGTGCGAGGGCGCCATCCCGCGTGGGGATCGCCTCCTCAATCCAGCCCTGGCCAATGCTCGCCATTGTGCGAATCTCTCGCCGGTCACATAGCCACTCGTACGCCAGAACGAATGCCAGCGCGGCAGCATGCGGGCATATAAGCCGGAAGCTGGGGCCGATTGCAAGCTGAAACGGCAGGGCTGTTTCGCCTTTCGTGAAGCTACGACAGGCCTTTGCGGCAAAAAAGCTGGGGGTTAATAGAGCGTTTGCGACTTTCGGGTAGCGCATGAGGGCGGATCGCCGAATGGTCATATTTCCGCTCGCCGGCTCAACTAAGAGAGCCTGTAAAGCGTCCGCCGGGAAGAATCAGAGCAGGCTGCGCGGGGCATAGGGGCACTTCACCTGTGACGGCGTCCAAGATGTGCCCGGCGCGGAAGCGCGAGCCGAGAAACAGGAACGAGGACGGAAAAATATGTCCGTAATTCATGCGGGGTCGGCGCGCGTGATGCGCCTGATGGTAGCGGTTGCGCTTGCACTACTGGTCACCGCGTGCTCGCAGAATCCGCGTCCCGAGGACGTGGGGCTCTCGCCTTATGGCAAGGGACCGGCAACGCCGGGCTCGGCGCGTGACTTCAGCCAGAACGTCGGCGACATCGTCTACTTCTCGACGGACAGCACGGATCTCTCGCCGGAAGCGCAGCAGACGCTGACCGGTCAGGCGCGCTGGCTGCAGCAGTACAGCCAGTACACGATCACGATCGAGGGCCACGCCGACGAGCGCGGCACGCGCGAGTACAACATCGCCCTCGGAGCGCGGCGCGCCCAGACGGTCAGGGATTTCCTCGCCCGCAGCGGCGTCAATGCAGCGCGCATCCGCACGATCTCCTACGGCAAGGAACGCCCCGTCGCCGTCTGTAACGACATTTCCTGCTGGTCGCAGAACCGCCGCGCCCAGACCGTGCTCAACAATCGCGGCGTCGCCAGCAATACCCGGCCCGGCACATAGCGGCAGCTAACGCCGACAAGTCCAAGCGCGCGGATGGCCTCGATGAGGCCCCGCCGCCGCCAGTATGTGGCCATCCAGCGCCAACAGTTACCGATCGGCAACGCCTGCTGGCGCATTGCGCCAGCGTGAGCCGTACACGACGCGCCTCCCCAAAACGGCCCCAATGTTTCGTTCATTGCTCAGGCGAGATGACTGCGGGGTCATATCAAGTCATGGAATCGGGCGACGAACGGAGTTCGCCGGCTTTTCGCCGTGCGTGCACCAGGCGCGGGAACGCATCGAGCGCGCCACAGTGGGCTTGGCGCGCAGGCGGCTGGTCATTCGGCACGCTGCTGGCGGCAGCGCTGCTGGTACCGTCGTTCGACCGCGCGCACGCCCAGACGGGCGCCGAGCAGCGGCCGCCCCTCGCGCAGCTTGCCACGCCGGAGCCCGATCCTGATACGGCGCGCCAGGAGGCCGCAAACGAGCGCATTGCCGCATTTCTGATCGCGGAAGCGCGCGAGGAACTGGAGCTCGGAGAGCTGCGCAGTGCCCGCCGCCGTCTCGAAATCCTCGTGACGCGCTATGCCTCGACCGCCGTCGCTCAGCGCGCGCGCCGCATGCTCGAGCAGCTCGCCATGATCGATGGCTATCCTGTCCCCCCCATGCCGAAGACGACGGTGCCCATCGAGCCTGCGCGGACGACGCGAGAAGGCAGCGGATCACTGGCCGCGCGCCCCGCCGGCACGAGCCTTATCGAGGCCGATTTCAGTGCGAGCGGCGGCGATCGCCTGTTCTTTGCCGAAGGCAGCGACGAGGTCGGTGGGCGCGGCCTGCGCATCCTGCGGGAGAAGGCTACCTGGCTCAAACGTCACGGCCAGGTCTTCGTGCGCATCGAAGGGCACGCCGACGACCTCGGCGGGGACGACATCAACAGCGCGCTGGCCTTGCGGCGTGCCGAGACCGTCCGGGATGTGCTGGTCGACGCCGGTGTCGCCGCAACCCGCATGCATATTGCCGCCTACGGGCGGGAGCACCCCATCTCGCCCTGCGCAGCACCAGGCTGCGCGGCACAGAACCGTCGCGCCATCCTGATCTTGACCGATGCGCGCGGCACGCGTCTTTCGGAACCATCGCCGCAGGCCGCTGCGACTGGCACCATAGCCGCACCCGCCCAGGGACCGGGGCCGCCGCCCGGCCCGCCCGTGCGCCGAGACAGGTAGGCGCCGGCACGATAAGGTGCATCAGGAACTGCGCGCGATGACCGTCCGCACCGGGCGCCGCGCGGCTCGACGACAGGAATTCGAGCAAGAAGGGAGCGGCCTCAGCGCCGGAAGCTTGCCGTGACATCTCCTTCCCTCCAAGGGACGAAGCAGCCAGCGCCACGCGCCGTCAGCTCGATTGCGCGCGCGGCATCGGCCGTCCTTTGCGCGAGTGCCGTTGCACTCGCTTCTTCGTGGGCCCTCGCCCAGCAGCAGCCAGCACCGACTGCGCCGCCGCGCGTCCAGCCCAAGGCCGCAACCAAGGCGGCTCCTGCAGGCGTGCCGGGCACTGACGCCCAGCTCCGCCAGCGCGTCGAGCAGCTCGAGGAGCAGCTTGTCGACATGCAGGTGCTCGTCGGCACGCTCGAATCGCTCGCCCGCGGGGGCGGCGCACCGGCCCGCGCTGTCGGCGGCGGCTCGGGTGCCAGTGAGGCCGCGCGGATCGATGCGCTCGAGACGCAGGTCCGCGCGATGACC
>CAUJKI010000201.1 GCA_963205015.1 Pseudomonadota bacterium | reverse complement strand
GCCGCTCGCGGAGCGGCTCGCACGCGAGGCGTCGCGTCTGCGCCTGGTGATGATCTTCCATCATCCGATCGCGATGGAGGAAGGGCTGCCGGCCGACGAGCGGATGCGCTTCATGGCAGCCGAGCAGGCTGCGCTGGCATCGTGCCGCCTCGTTATTGCCTCGTCGCAGACGACCGCAGATGCGCTGGCTGCCGGCTATGGCGTACCGGCAGCGCGGATCGTGGTGGCGCCACCGGGTATGGGACGCGTTGTCGTCGTCGAACCGCCGCAGGCGCCGGTCCTGCGGCTGCTGTCCGTCGGCGCCGTCATTCCGCGCAAGGGTTATCACCATCTCATCGAGGCGCTGGCGGGACTGGTACACCTGCCGTGGTCGCTCGACATCGTCGGCGATCTCGAGCGGGCGCCGGCCTATGTGGCCGAGCTTCGCGCGACGATCAGCGAAGCGGGCCTCGGCGACCGCGTGATGCTCAGAGGTGGCATAACATCAGCGGAACTCGATGCGGCGTGGCAAGCGACGCATGTGTATGTGGCGGCATCGCTGCATGAGGGCTATGGCATGGCTGTCGCGGAGGCGATCGCGCGAGGTCTGCCGACGGTGACGACAGGGGTGGATGCCGTCCGCGGCTGGCTCGATCCGGCGGCGGCGATCATGGTACCGGAACGCGTGCCGGAGGCCCTACGCGCCGCGCTTGAACGGGTTCTGACCGAGCCGGAGCTGAGGTCGCGGCTGCGGGTGGTGGCGTTGGCAGCGGCACAACGCTTTCCGAGCTGGTCCGATGCTGCCGCAGCCGTGGATCGCGGGCTCGTGGCGATCTAGAAGAAAAGCGGGGCGGGATATAGGGCGCAGTCCTGTTCGGACAGAAGGCGGACTTACTCTCCAGCAGCAATCCTCTTGTCGAGCATCGTCCCGATCTCCGCTTCGCTGTAGCCGAGATCGGCGAGTAAGGCGCGCGTATCGGCACCGAGCGGCGGCGGCGCGCGGTCGGGCTCGGCGTCGAGCCCGCGAAAGATCACCGGCTGGCGGAGCGTGCGGACGATGCCCGTATCGCTTGAAAAATTCGGTTCGAAGAAGCCGACCGCTTTCAGATGCGGATCGTCGAGGATGCTGTCGGGCGTGTGGACGACACCGCAGGGCACATCTGCCTTCTCAAAGGCGGCGAGCCATTCGGCGCTGGTGCGGCCGCCGAGCGAGGCAGCGATGATGGCGTACAGCTCGTCCGAGCGCTTGGAGCGCTCGGCGTTGTTGGAGAACCAGGCTTCCCTGGTGATGTCCTCTCGACCGAGCAGGCTCAGGACGCGCGTCCACTGCGTCTGTGTGTACGGCAACAGCGCAATCCAGCCATCGCTCGTCGGGAAAGGCTTGCGGTTCTGTGAGAGCGTGCGGTGATAGCCCGTGGCGCCGTCGGCGGCGAAGCTCGCGCCCATGAGGTGCTCGTTGAGCGAGAAGGCAGCCATGGCCTCGAACATCGGCATTTCGACGAGCTGGCCTTCGCCGCCGTTGCGTTCACGGTGAAGAAGCGCGGCGAGTACGGCATAGACGACGTGCAGTGCGCCGGCTTTGTCCGCGGTCACAGTTGGATGATAGGCGGGCGTGCCGTCGCGGCGATGCGTGAGGCCGGCAAGGCCCGAGCTGGCCTGGATGATGTCGTCGTAGGCGGGCTTGCCGGAGTAAGGGCCATCGCTGCCGTAGCCGAGCGCTGCGCAGTAGACGAGGCGCGGGTTCAGCGCGTGGACGCTCTCCCAGGAAAAGCCGAGGCGGTCGAGCGCATCCTGGCGCATGTTGTGGACGAGCGCATCACCGGTCCCGATGAGGCGGCGCAGCACCTCCTTGCCCTGCTCCTGCTTGAGGTCGAGGGCGAGCGAGCGCTTGTTGCGGTTGTTGTTGACGAACACCGCGCCGAGGCCGGGCCCTGTGGTCGGCGGCGTATAGCGGTTCATGTCGCCCTCGACAGCTTCGATCTTGATCACCTCCGCGCCGAGATCCCCGAGGAACTGGGTCGCGAAGGGCCCGAGAACGATCGTGGTGATGTCGATGATCCGGAGGCCGGCGAGCAGCGGATACATGGGGCTGGCATTCCTTCGTGTGCGGCCCCTCGGATGAGGGCGAGGCACGGTTATGCCGCAGGAAGGAGCGCCGCGCCACTCCCCGCGGCGAGGCAGACTGAGCCATCGGGGCGCAAGGATCCGCCCCGATGGCGTTAGACGTCCAGCTACTTGTTGACCTTGCCAGGCAGGCTGAGGTTGCCCGAGGCGATATCGAAGACGTTGGCGACGCAGAGCAGCGGCGCGTGGACGTTGGCGTTGACCCGAAGGCCGGCGGTGACGCCGTCGAACGTGCCGGCTTCGACGGCCCCTATGTTGTCGAACGGCACACTCACCTCGACCGTCTCGGCTTTGAGGGTCGGATGCCAGCCTGGGCTGTCGATCAGGATCGGCAGTCCGGGCCACGTCTTGGGCAGGCGCGGCTTGGCGCCCTGCGGGATGTCGATGACCTTAAGCGCATCCTTGCCGCACACATCGTCCTTGCCGAGCACGACCCAGTGCGTGTGCCAGACATTGCCGTCGTTGGTCGGGTCGCCATCGCCGTTCTCGTCGAAGTGCGGCGTGTCGTCGAAGTCGGGATGTGCCGTCACCGCGAGCGCGAGGATGCCCGCCTTCTTCTCGAACCCCACTTCGTAGGGATCTATGCTGGTCGGCCAGACATAGGCGAACACATCAGAGCCTGCGAGCTTGCCCGTTACTGTGGGCCGGGTCTCGCCGGCCTTGCCGGATACGGCCATGTGGAAGGTCGCCGTGTTGCCTTTCGTGCTGATCCTCGCATGGACGATGTCGAACGGTGCGAGCTTGGCAGTACCGGTCTTGGCCTTGATGCCGCCCGTATGCTTGCTCGCATCGTGCGCTGCGGCGGGCGACGCGAGCGTGGCTGCGAGGGCCGCAGCGAGCGCAGTTCTTCCCAGCATCAGCCCGCTCCCTTCACGTCGGCGAGAGAGGCACCGAAGTTGATGTGATAGGGCAGGCCATCCAGCACCAGTGCCGGAACGGATTTCACGCCGGCGGCTTCGGCCTCCGCGATCCGACCGCGGTCATTTCCGAGATGAACGATCTCGACCGTGTAGCTGGCGGGATCGAGGGCGTGCGCGAGACGCTGCTCGGCATCCACGCAGACCGGGCAGCCGGCGTGGTAGAAAACCGCTTTCTGTGCCATGATGAAAAGCTTCCTTTCTGTCCCAGAGAGGTTGTCACCCGAGCGCCCCGATCGTTGCAGCGAGCGGGGCGCTCACTCGTTCAGCCGTCCGCGCTGGCAAAACGCCGCCAGACGGCGCCTTGCTCGTTTGGGTCGGCCGGCTCGTGGTCGCCGCAGTCGAGACGCAGGGCCGCGTCGCCGAATGCTGCATCCACGAAGGCGCAGTGATGCGGTCGTTTCGCATCGTCATGGGCATTGGGGCGGAAGAACCGGCACGTGGCGCACATGCGCTGCACGGGAATTTCGCCGCGTTCCTGCAGCGACCGGATCATCTTGGTGAGCCCGCGTGCGAAAGCCGACTGCTCGTCCGGTGCCAGGGCACCGATCGCGCCGAGTAGCGCGTCGGGCCAGACGGCTGCGGCTCGAGCTGCCTGCTGTCCTTTGGTCGTGAGATGGAGGGCGGTGGCGCGAGCGTCGGTCGGGTCGGCCTGACGTTCGAGATGGCCTTTGCGGACGAGTGCGGTCACGGCGTCGCTGGCTGTGGGCTGGGTGACGCCGATTTCGAGCGCGATCGCAGTTACCCGAGTAGGCCCCCGCGCGGCCAGGTAGGCCAGGATCTGGAGCTGCGTTGGCGTTAGAGCTGTACCGTCCGCCTGTCGCCACTGCTGCGTACGCAGATAGGTCCCGATCTTGGCAAGACCGATGGCGATGTCGGCTTGTGGAGGCACTTGGCGCATCGCTGCAATTTGCATAGGATTCCTATGCAAGTCAAGTTGCAAGGATGATTGCGATCCACGGTTTCGGCCTGCGCTGCGGTATCTTTGGTCGGGAGGAAGGAGACGTGGAGCGATGCCGCGCACGCTGCTGCGTCTAAAGGAACCGTACCTCGAAGGCCGTTTTGGTGTTTCGGTGCAGGCCGGTCGTCTCGTAGAAGCGCAGCGTTTCCTCGCGCTTGGAGCCGGTCATCAGCGTCACGCGATAGCATCCCTGCCCGCGAGCGATCTCGATCGCCCGCTCGATGACATGGCGGCCGTAGCCGCGCTGGCGGTGATCGCGGTGCGTCACGACGTTCTCGATCATCGCGAACGAGCGTCCGCTCCTCGTAAAGTTGGGTGACACGATCAGCGTGCACGTGCTGACGGCGATGCCATTGACCTCACCGAGCAGGATGGTCATGCCGGGATGCTCGAGGACGCGCGACAGGGCGTCCGCCGCGGCCGCCTCCGATGGCCAGGGTGGGTCGGCCGGCTGGAGCTGAGCGTAGAGATCGTACAGAGCCTGTCGGTCCGCCAGCGTGGCAGACCTGATCGCGACAGTCATTGGCGCGCCCTCAATCCGGGCCCTTCATCGACCACGACGGCGCCTGCCCGCGCACCTTCTTCCTGAAGAAGAACGACCAGGGATCGGGGAACTCGCCGACAGGGATCTCGATCAGCGCCGGCGCATTGGCCTTGATGGCGGCCCTGAGCGCGGGGCGGAGCGCTTCGGGCGTTGTGACGCGCTCGGCGCGCATCCCGAAGCTCTCCGCGAGGCGCACGAAGTCGGGGTTCGCAAGATCGGAGACGATTGTGCGACCCTCGTAGTTGGTCTGCTGGATGCGCTTCACGTTGCCGTAGGCATTGTCGTTGAAGACGAGTGCGACCACGCCGATGTTGTGCGCGACAGCCGTCGCCATCTCTTGAACGCCGAACATGAAGCCACCGTCGCCGTGCACCGCGACCACCGCGCGATCCGGCATGGCTGATTTCGCGCCGAGCGCCGTCGGATAGCCCCAGCCGAGCGTGCCCTGATAGCCCGTCGAGAGATACGTGCGCGGCTTGTAGACGGGATAGAGCAGTCGGCTTGCGTAGCTGACCTGGGTCAGCTCCTCGATGAGAATGCCATCCTCGGGCAGCTCGGCGCGGATGGCATCGATCCACGCCTTCTGCGGTGCGAGCCGCGCGAACTCGCCGTCCATCCGGCTGCGCAACGCTCGCATTTCATCAGTGCGATCGCCGGGCTTGTCGCCGATGCGTTCGAGCTCGTTCAGGAGTGCCGCGACGCCCTCGGCCGCATCGGCGACGATGGCGATGTCCGGCGTGCACGTGCGCCCGATGCGGGAAGGATCGATGTCGAGATGGATGATCTTCATCGCATCATCGCGGCCCCAGTCCAGAATATGCTGGAGGCGAGTGCCGATGCCGATCACGACGTCGACATCCTTCCATAGCGCATGGCCGGCCGGGAAGCGGTGGCT
>CAUJKI010000200.1 GCA_963205015.1 Pseudomonadota bacterium | reverse complement strand
TCTACAAGATCACCGCCGCCACTCTCGGCGCCAAGGACGGCATGGCAGCGATCTACAAGGAAGTCGGCAAGCTCACGGCCAAGATCATGGCCGAGGACATCGGCGTGCCTTTCCACAAGGGCGCAGCCAAGTGGTACAAGGAACAGGGCATCGCCGTGAAATAGCGGCGCTTAAGGGACATTTCAGAAAAGCATGACGGGCGGCGGCAACGCCGCCCTCATCTGTGCAAGACGGCGGGGAACGCGCCAGTCATTCGGGCAGGAAACGAAACAATGAAGGCTACCGCCGCAACACGGGATTGGCCGCGCCAGATCACGGCTGCCATCGCTCTGGCAATGGCGCTCTACCATATCTACGTGATCATCCCGCCCATGGACTTCATCTCGCCGGCACTGCGCGAGGTGTTCCGTGGACCTCCGACGGACTACATTTTCCGCGGCATCCACCTGATGTTCGCGCTGGTCCTGACCTTCCTCTACTATCGCCTCCGGTCGCCGACCGACGACGAGCTGTCGATGCTGCTTCCCGAGCAGCGCGCCGAGCTCGAGGAGAAGACGAAGTCGCCGTCTCTGCTCGACTATCTGCTCGTCGCGGCGACCGTAATCTCGGTTGGCTACATCTTCGTCTACTACGATTACATCATCGAGCGGATCATCTACGTCGACGACATGACGCCGACGGATATCGCCCTCAGCGTCACGCTCATCCTGCTCATTCTCGAAGGCACGCGCCGCGTGCTCGGCCCGGCATTGCCGCTCACCTGCATCGCGTTCTTCATCTACGGCTTCTTCTTCACGAAGATCGAGCCGATCCGCTTCATCGACCAGCTCTATCTGTCGACCGAAGGCATCTTCGGACAGCCGCTCGCGGTCTCCGCCTCCTACGTGATGATCTTCGTGCTGTTCGGCGCCTTCATGGAACGCACCGGTACCGGCCAGCTCTTCATGGACTTCGCCATGGGCATCACCGGCCACACCGCCGGCGGCCCCGGCAAGGTCTCGGTGGTGTCGTCATCGCTGTTCGGCACGATTTCAGGGTCTGCGGTCGCCAACGTGATGGTCGACGGCCCGATCTCCATTCCGCTCATGAAGCGCACCGGCTTCAAGCCGCATTTCGCGGCAGCGGTCGAGGCGGTCGCCTCGACAGGCGGCCAGATCATGCCGCCGATCATGGGTGCGGCCGCCTTCGTCATGGCCGAGTTCCAGGGCGTGAGCTACGCGCAGGTCGTCATCTGGGCGGCGATCCCGGCGGTTCTCTACTACGTGGCCTGCTTCGCGGCAGTGCACTTCGAGGCCAAGCGCCAGGGACTGCTGGGTGTTCCCCGCTCCGAGCTACCGGTGCTCCGCCACGTGCTGACGGCTCGCGGGCATCTATTCATCCCGGTCTGCTCCATCCTGTTCGTCATGTACTCGGGCTACAGCGCGCCTCTCGCCGCGCTCGCTGGCACGCTGCTCTGCTTTCCGGTCGCCTGGTTCGGTCCGGTCGTGCTGCTGGTGCTGCCGCTGCTCATGGTCATTTCCCATGTGTTCCCGAGCGTGCCGACGATCATCCCGGAGGTTCTGGGCCTCAATCCCCTGATCGAGGCAGCCATCTTTACCGGTCTCGTACTCCTTTGGATAAGGGCGGTGCGCGGCAAGATCATTCTGCTCAAGATCGAGCTGCAGCCGATCATCGACGCCCTGATCGACGGCGCGCGCAATACGCTGCCGGTGGCGCTCGCCTGCGCAGCCGCGGGTATCATCATCGGCATCGTCATTCTGACGGGCCTCGGCATCACGTTCACGCAATGGGTCGTCGGACTGTCGCAGAACGTGCTGCTGCTGGCGCTCCTGCTGACCGCGATCGCGGGCATCGTGCTCGGCATGGGAATGCCGACCACGCCGGCCTACATCATCATGGTGGCGCTGATGGTGCCGGCGCTCGTGAAGCTCGGCGTCATTACGCCCGCGGCGCATATGTTCGCGTTCTACTTCGCGATTCTCTCCGCGATCACGCCACCGGTCGCGCTCGCCGTGTTTGCAGCATCCGGACTTGCGAAGTCCAACCTGTGGACGACCGGATGGGCCGCCGTGAAGATCGGCGCGGCGGGCTTCGTCGTGCCGTTCATGTTCGTTTACGAGCCGGCGCTGCTGATGATCGGCGACTGGCCGACGATCGTCTGGCGTTTCATCCTGTCGTGCGTAGGCATCGGGCTCCTGGCCGCCGGTCTCCATGGCTATCTGGTTGCATGGATGCCGACGTGGCAGCGTGCTGTGGCCATCGCGGCGGCGTTTCTCCTCGTTGTGCCGCAGATCTGGACAGACCTCGCCGGTATCGCCATCGGCGGCGTGCTTATCGCCTATCAGCTCATGGTACCGCCAGCCGTGCTGCCGACGCCTGTTCGCGCAGCGCCGGGACCATCACCACAGAAGGAAGCGTGAGGAAATCGGCCGGCAGGCTCAGTTCTGCCGGCCCAATTCGCGCGCCACGCTCGCGGCATCGAGCCGCTTCGTCAGCGCGTCGTGCACATTGCAGAGCGTCACCCTGAGATAGCTCTTCAAGGTATCGAAGTCCTGTCCGCGCAGGCTCTTGTGGATCGGCATGAGCGCGAAATAGTCCTTGGCGATCGGCTCGGGAATATCCATCACGCGCTTCGGCGGATGGAGCCCGATGCGACCGAGCCTCTCGGCAAGGCCTGCGCGCAGCTCGCGCCATGTCGGCTCGTCGAGCGCCGCCGGAACGCCCCTCTCGTCAAAACGCGAAAGCGCCAGGGATGACACCTCCCCGACCACGACCTCGCGCGGGAGCGTCGTCGTCTCCTGGAGCACGACGGTCGCGACCTCGCCGACCATGGCAAGCCCCAGGGGATAGGCACGCCAGCGCGATACGTCGACGGCATCCTGGAAGCTCGCCTCGCTGAACAGCACCTTGGAGTAGTGGCCCGCACGTGCGCGCGCGTACTCGTAGATGCCTTTCTGCACAACGAAGGCCGCGTTTGCGTCGATGAACTCGGCGAGATCGTCGGGATGCCGTATGGCCGGCGCGCGCCGGAAGAGCTTCGTCAGGAGGTTCATCCGGTTGCCGACTCGCTCATTCCACAGCCCTAGAACCAAAGTATAATAAGGGCCCCCGACGCCACAATGATAGCCTCTGCACACCGATCACTCAATCGGTGATCGCCGATTCGGCAAAGACCGGACGGCAAACGGTACGGGGAGGTGCCGCCATGGGCAATCGACGATTCCTCCTCACGCAGTCCTGCACGCGACCCTGGTCAGGGAGGATACCGACCTCATGCAGACATCCAGCAACGACGTAGCCCATTGGAACAAGACCCGCCGGCTGATGTTCATCAATCTCGCTGTCTGGTTCTTCTTCGGATACATCATCCACATGTTCGTCACGCCGCTGAACCAGATCATTATTCCGGTTCTCGGCTTTCCTCTGGGTTTCTACATGGCCGCCCAGGGATCGCTGATCGCCTTCGTCGTTCTACTGTTCGTCTTTGCGCGCCAGCAGGACAAGATCGATCGCGAATTCGGTGTAGCCGAAGACGAGTGAGGGGGCAATCATGACCACGCAAACGGACGGCAGTTCGTCCTTCATCAAGAATCTAGGCCGCATCTACGGCGCCTATACCGGAACGTTCCTCGGATTTGTGGTGCTGCTGGCTGTTCTCGAGCAGGTCGGCGTACCAAACAAAATCCTTGGCTATCTGTTCGTCTTTTTCACACTCGCCGTCTACGCCATCATCGGCGTGATGTCGCGAACGGCGGAGGTGTCGGAGTACTACGTCGCCGGCCGGCGCGTTCCGGCCCTCTACAACGGCATGGCAACCGGCGCCGACTGGATGTCGGCGGCCTCATTCGTCGGCATGGCGGGCACGCTCTTCCTGCTCGGCTATGACGGCTTGGCCTGGGTGCTCGGCTGGACCGGCGGTTTCGTGCTCGTCTCGATCCTGGTCGGCCCCTATCTGCGAAAGTTCGGCGCCTATACGGTACCCGACTTCATGGCTTTCCGGTTCGGCGGCAACTTCATCCGCTTCCTGGCCGTAATCGTCCTGGTCTGCTGTTCCTTCACCTACGTGACGGCGCAGGTGTTCGGCACGGGCATCATCGCCTCGCGCGTCCTCGGTATGGACTTCACGGTCGCGGTTTATGTTGGCTTGGCCGGCATTCTACTGTGCTCGATGCTCGGCGGCATGCGCGCGGTGACCTGGACGCAGATCGCTCAGTACATCGTGCTGATCATCGCCTACCTGACGCCAATCATCATCCTGTCCACGTACAAGTACGGGCTACCCATCCCGCAGCTCACCTACGGACAGGCCATCGCCGATATCACGGCGCGCGAACAGGCCATGCTGCAGAGCGGTCTCGCTACCGCGGCCAATCTCAAGCCTCATATCCAACCATTCTTGAGCTACTCACCGCTCAACTACTTCGGCATCATCTTCTGCATGATGTGCGGCACGGCTTCGCTTCCGCACATCCTGATGCGCTACTTCACGACGCCGAGCGTTCGTGAAGCGCGCCAGTCGGTGGCGTGGTCGCTGTTCTTCATCTTCCTGCTGTACGTCTCGGCGCCTGCCTATGCGGCGTTCTCGAAGCTCGAGGTCTACACGAACATCATCGGCCGCGATGTCACCGCACTGCGGCCATGGCTCTTCACGTGGGGCGAGCTCGGGCTGATCCAGGTTTGTGGAAAGAACGCCGCCAGCCTCGACGCCGTCGTCGCCGCCTGCAAGGCCATCGCCGGCCATCCGGGCGTCGTGCGGCTCCAGGACTTCGTGATCAATACGGACGTGATCGTGCTCTCCACGCCGGAGATCGCGGGACTGCCCTACGTGATCTCGGGTCTCGTCGCTGCCGGCGGTCTCGCTGCTGCGCTTTCCACCGCCGACGGTCTGCTGCTCGCCATCGCCAATGCGCTCTCCCATGACGTTTACTACAAGATGCTCGATCCCAACGCGCCGACAGTTCGCCGTCTGCTCGTTGCGCGCATCCTGCTTTTGGTCGTCGCGGTGGCCGCGGCCTACACCGCATCGAAGAGGCCGGGAGACATTCTCGCCATGGTCGGCTGGGCGTTCTCGCTCGCCATGGCCGGAAATTTCCCGGCGCTCGTGATGGGCATCTGGTGGAAGCGGGCAACGACTGCGGGCGCGATCTGCGGAATGATCGCGGGCTTCGGTCTCTGTCTCTTCTACCTTGTAACCACGCGGTATTTCCCAGGCGCCGGCGTCGCGTATTTCGGGATGACATCGCTGCTCAACCCAGTCACGGGTGCCCCACTCGTGGACATCGCCAAGGCGATGGCGCTGCCGAACGCGATGGAGAGCTGGCCGACGCTGGCACATCCGCTCGCCAACAAGGTGGGTTGGTTCAACCTCAACAACATCAACTGCGGACTGCTCGGCATGCCGCTTGGCTTCCTCGTGATCTGGCTCGTCAGCCTCATCACGCCGGAGCCTTCCAAAGAGCTGCAGGCTTACATCGACGAGATCCGCAAGCCGCGTGGCGCAACGATCTTGCAGGACAAGACGTAACCTTGCGAACGCAAAGGTAAAGGAGCGGGGCCCGGATGGGCCCCGCTTTATTTTCAACAGCCGCCATTTGACCTTGTCCGGAGATTCCGCGCCGGCCAATATGTGGCCGTAATGAGAAGGGACGACACAGTCGTGAGCGGCGGATCACTATACGCCTATTGGTACTTTAACCTGCCGAACTTCGTGCTGGCGGCCCTCATGTACACGCTGCTCGGCCGCGTACTGCTGGGCCTGATCGTGGAGCCGGCCTCCACCAACTACATCTGGCGCTTCTTCTGTCGGCTCACCG
>CAUJKI010000199.1 GCA_963205015.1 Pseudomonadota bacterium | reverse complement strand
CAGGAGGGCGTGAAGAAGTTCGCCGAAGGTCTCGATCTCGTTCTCGTCGTCGAGGAGAAGCGCTCGCTCATCGAGACGCAGGTCAAGGAACAGCTCTACGACCTGCCGAACCGGCCGCGCGTGCTCGGCAAGAAGGACGAGAACGATCAGTGGCTGTTCCCGGCGAAAGGTGCGCTCGAGCCGACCGAGATCGCACTTGCGCTGGGCGAACGCATGATCCGCGCCGGCCGCTGCGACGAAGGCATCCGCGCGCGCGTCGACGAGCTGAAGAAGATCCGCGGCAACAAGGCGCTCGGCGCCGAGGCGGCGACGCGCATTCCCTACTTCTGCCCGGGCTGCCCGCACAACTCGTCGACGGTGGTGCCAGAAGGCTCACGCGCCTACGCAGGCATCGGCTGCCACTACATGGCGCAGTGGATGGACCGGAAGACCGAAGGCTGGACCCATATGGGCGGCGAAGGCGCGAATTGGGTCGGCGAGGCGCCGTTCTCCACGCGCAGGCACGTCTTCCAGAACCTCGGCGACGGCACGTATCTGCATTCGGGCAGCCTCGCGATCCGGGCGGCGGTCGCCTCGGGCGTGAACATTACCTACAAGATCCTCTACAACGATGCCGTCGCCATGACCGGCGGCCAGTCGCTCGAAAGCGGCACGACGGTCGGGCGCATTGCCGCGCAGGTGCTTGCCGAAGGTGTGAAGAAACTCGTCGTCGTCACGGACGAACCGCACAAGTATCCGGCGGGCTTCCTGCCCGCGGGCACGCCCGTCTATCATCGCCGTGATCTCATGAAGGTTCAGAAGGATCTCGCTGCGATCGATGGCGCCACGGCTCTGATCTACGATCAGACCTGCGCGGCGGAGAAGCGGCGACGGAGGAAGCGCGGCGCTTTCCCCGATCCGGTCAAGCGCGCCTTCATCAATCCTGCGGTGTGCGAAGGCTGCGGCGACTGCGGCGTGAAGTCGAACTGCGTCGCGATCGTGCCGCTCGAGACGGAGCTCGGCACCAAGCGCGCCATCGATCAGTCGACCTGCAACAAGGACTTTTCCTGCGTCAACGGCTTCTGCCCGAGCTTCGTCACCGTGCATGGGGCCGTGCCGAGGAAGGCCAAGGGTGCCGCAGGCGATGGCGGCGGGCTTACGACCATGCTCGCGAGCTTGCCTGAGCCGGCGCAGCCCGATCTCGACAAGCCCTATACGATCATCGTGACGGGCGTCGGGGGCACCGGCGTCGTGACCATCTCGGCCGTGCTCGGCCAGGCGGCGCACATCGACGGCAAGGGCTTCGGCTCGATCGACATGACCGGCCTTGCGCAGAAGGGTGGCGCCGTCGCGTGCCACATCCGCGTGGCGCGGTCGGCCGAGGACATTCACGCGATCCGCATCGGCACGGCCGCGAGCGACCTCGTCATCGGCTGCGATCTCGTCGTGACGGCCTCGAACAAGGTGCTGGAGACCATCCGCCCGGACCACACGGCCGTCGTCGCTTCCACGCATGAGATGCCGGTCGCGGACTTCACGCGTCATCCGGATCTCAAGGTGCCGGGTGCCGCGCTGCTGCGGTCGATCGAGGAGCGCGTTCGCAAGGGCGATCTGCACACGCTCGATGCGAACGATCTCGCAGTGAAGCTCTTCGCAGACTCGATCGCATCGAACATGTTCATGCTCGGCTATGCCTACCAGCTCGGCAAGGTGCCCGTCTGCGCGGACGCGATCGAGAAGGCCATCGAGCTCAATGGCGCCGCCATCGAGATGAACCGCTCGGCCTTCCGCTTTGGCCGGCTCGCCGCGCACGATATGAAGGCCATCGAGCGCATCGTGAAGCCGCGCGCCGCCAGGATCGCGCCGACGCTCGCCGAGGTCACCGCGACGCGCGTCGAGTACCTCACCGGCTACCAGGATGCCGCTCTAGCGAAGCGCTTCAGCGACACGGTCGAGCGCTTTGCCAGGATCGAAGCCGAGAAAGTGCCGGGCTCGACCGGCCTCGCCGAGGCGGTTGCCTGGGGTTACTACAAGCTGCTCGCCTACAAGGACGAATACGAGGTCGCGCGCCTTCAGTCCGACGGCCGTCTCGCCGAGGCCATCAAGAATGCCTTCGACGGCAAGCACAAGCTCGAGTTCCACCTCGCGCCGCCGCTGCTCTCCTGGTTCTTCCGGGACAAGGTCACGGGCCATCCGCGCAAGATCAGCCTCGGCGCCTGGATGATGCCCGTGTTCCGCCTGCTCGCGAAGGGCAAGAAGCTGCGCGGCACGCGCTGGGACGTCTTCGGCATGACGGCCGAGCGCAAGCTCGAGCGGCAGATGATCCTCGACTATGAGGTCATGCTCGGCGAGATCGAGCGGCGGCTCTCCAAGGAGACCCATGCGACGGCGATCGCGCTCGCACGGTTGCCTGAGGAGATTCGCGGCTTCGGTCACGTCAAGCTCGCCAATGCCGAGAAGGCCAAGCGCAAGGAGGGGGCACTGCTTGCCATGCTGCGCGACCCGAAGCCGGCGCGCGTCGCCGCCGAATAGGAAATGACATTCCCGGTTTGCACCGCTTCGTGCTTCACGGTTGTCGTGCGGCGTGCGAAAAGCGTGGGATCTTTCTCCCAACCGAGGAAATCCCATGCTCAAGATCTACGGGCTCTATCGTTCGCGCGCCACGCGCCCCATCTGGCTCTGCGATGAGCTGGGCGTGCCGTTCACGCTCGTGCCCGTGATCCAGACCTATCGGCTGGCCGATCCGAACGCGCGGGATGCGTCGCTCCATACGAAATCGCCGGAGTTTCTGGCCATCAATCCGAACGGCCACGTTCCATCGATCGACGATGACGGGCTGATCCTGCATGAATCGCTCGCCATCAATCTCTACCTCGCGAAGAAGCATGGCGGCCCGCTGGCGCCGGCGAACCTCGTTGAGGACGGCCTCATGACGACGTGGACGGCCTGGGCGCTGACAGAGGTCGAGCCACAATCGATCCAGGTCCTCTATCACCGGGTCACGAAGCCCGCGGCCGAGCGTGATCCCAAGATTGCCAACGCCGCGATCGAGGCGCTCAAGGCCCCGTTTTCCGTGCTCGACAAGGCGCTCGCGGAAACAGGGTACGTCGTTGGCGGCCGGTTCACTGTAGCCGATATCAACATCGCGGAATGCGTGCGCTATGCCATGGCGGCGCCCGAGCTGTTCGAGGCCAATCCCAACGTCAAGGCCTGGCTTGCCAAGCTGCACGCCCGCCCGGCCTTCAAGGCAATGATGGCCAAGCGCGACCTCGAGCCCGCCTGAGCCGCTCCATGCGTTCTCGGCGCTTGACGATCGCGCTGGGGGGCGGCATTCGATGCCGAACGTCGGCGGACAGAGGAGGATGGCGGTGAGCGGAACCAGGAGCGGACCACTCTACAAGCGCATACTCCTCAAGTTGTCGGGCGAGGCCCTCATGGGCAAGGGCGGCTATGGCATCGACGTTTCCGTCTGCCAAGCGCTCGCCGCAGATATCAAGCAGGCCGTGGACTCCGGCGTCGAGATCGCCGTGGTCATCGGCGGCGGCAACATTTTCCGCGGCCTCGCCGGGGCCGCGAAGGGAATGGACAGGGCCGCAGCCGACTATATGGGCATGCTGGCCACGGTCATGAATGCGCTCGCCTTCCAGAACGCGCTCGAGCAGGCCAACGTCGATTCACGCGTCATGTCGGCGATCCCGATGCCGACGGTGTGCGAATCCTACGTGCGCAGCAAGGCCCTTCACCACCTCCAGAACGGGCGGGTCGTGATCTTCGCGGCCGGTACCGGCAACCCTTTCTTCACGACCGATACCACTGCGGCGCTTCGCGCCATCGAAACGGAATGCGAGATCCTGGCCAAGGCAACCCAGGTCGACGGGGTCTACTCGGCGGATCCGAAGAAGGATCCGAGCGCGAAGCGCTATGACCGGCTAAGCTACGACGAGGTTCTGACGCGCAATCTCAAGGTCATGGACGGTGCCGCCATCGCCCTTGCCCGCGATAATGAACTTCCGGTAATTGTGTTCTCGATCGAGGAAAGCGGTAATCTGCTCAAAATGCTGAAGGGCGAGGCCCGCTCGACCCTCGTCACCACATCGCCGTGAGGCGGAGGCGCCCCGCATTGGCGGGCGCAGAGGACTGGCGGCGATTGCCGCGTGCCCCGCTCGAACGCAAAGGTGGCAGGCGCACGATGAGCACACAATTGCCCGTCAGTCACACGTGTCCGGGCAGCGGCAGTCTTGGAGGCTGAAAAATGGCAGCGGCGAGCTTCGATATGAACGATCTCGAGCGCCGGATGCGCGGCGTGATCGACAGCCTGAAGCGGGAGTTCGGCGGGCTGCGCACCGGCCGTGCCTCGGCCAACCTTCTCGATCCCGTGGTCGTCACCGTCTACGGCGCGAAGATGCCGCTCAACCAGGTGGCGACTGTGTCGGTGTCCGACGCGCGGACGATCTCGGTCCAGGTCTGGGACAAGAGCCAGGTGGGCGCCGTCGACAAGGCCATCCGCGAGGCGAACCTTGGCCTCAATCCGATCGTCGACGGCACGCTGTTGAGGCTGCCCGTTCCGGCGCTCAACGCCGAGCGGCGCCAGGAGTTGGTCAAGCTTGCGCACAAGTACGCCGAGCACGCCCGTGTCGGCGTCCGCAATGTGCGCCGCGACGGCATGGACGTTCTCAAGAAGCTCGAGAAGGACCACAAGATCAGTGAGGACGAACAGCGCAAGAGTTCGACCAAGGTCCAGGAGCTCACCGACCGCCTGATCAAGGACATCGATCAGATGCTTACCGGCAAGGAAGCCGAAATCAAGCAGGTTTGAGAGATCATTTGGCCGTGCGTGGGCGCGCGTGTCCTATGACTGAATTCCTAGTTTCAGGCGCCGCAGGGCGGTCATGATCATGCCAAGGCGCGCGTTCAACATCCTTGACCGCGGACCACTGGTTCGCGCACAAACCAGTTCTTCCCGCTCGGCAGTCATTGCGCCGATGGGGGCATCAGGACAAACGGGGGCGCAATAAAGGCGAGTGAGCCAGCGCAGCCAACA
Source organism: Pseudomonadota bacterium (assembly GCA_963205015.1). Lineage (GTDB taxonomy): Bacteria > Pseudomonadota > Alphaproteobacteria > Rhizobiales > Hyphomicrobiaceae. The sequence continues at coordinate 20,220 of CAUJKI010000199.1, read as the reverse complement.
GCTTGGCCTAGTCGGTAGCGGCCCGGCGCTCCCGCGGCACGTCGCCATCATCATGGATGGCAACGGGCGCTGGGCCAATCGCCGCGGCCTCCCGCGCCGCCTTGGGCATCGCATGGGAGTCGAGGCTGTCCGGCGTACGGTCCGGGCGGCAATCGAGCTGAAGATCCCCTGTCTGACCCTGTTCAGCTTCTCCTCGGAGAACTGGGCGCGCCCGGCGAGCGAGATCGACGACCTGATGGGGCTTCTCAAGCGCTTCATCCGGCGCGACCTTCAGGAGCTGCACGGCGCCGGCGTCGCCGTCCGCGTCATCGGCGAGCGCGGGCGCGTGGACGGCGAGCTCCTGGCCCTTATCGATGAAGCGCAGGCATTGACGCGCAACAACCAGACGCTGACACTGGTGATCGCCTTCAACTATGGTGCGAGGGCTGAGATCGCGGCGGCTGCGCGGCGTCTCGCCGAGCGCGTGCGCCGCGGTGAGATTGAGCCCGGGGCCATTACGGAGACGACGCTGGCCCAGGAGCTTGATACGGCCGGTGTCCCCGACCCTGATGTCGTGATCCGCACGAGCGGAGAGCAGCGTCTGTCGAATTTCCTGCTCGGGCAGGCGGCCTATGCGGAGCTTGTATTCATGGATGTGAAGTGGCCGGATTTCGGGCGTCAGCAGCTCATCGAGGCCATCTCGATCTTCCAGGCGCGCGATCGGCGCTTCGGAGGGCTGGCAAAAGAGGTGCTCGGCTCATGATCGAGAATGCCAGGGCGCGGCCGCGTGCCCAGAGGATGCCCGCGTGACTGACGGCGACACGCCCAGGGCTCCGGCCCCCATGCGGGATCTTGGTCTGCGCGTCGCTTCCGGAGTGGCGCTGGCCGTCGTCGTTCTGGCGGCGCTCTGGGCAGGAAGCCTGCCCTTCGCGATCGTAGTCGGGCTCGTCGGTATCGTCGTGGCCTGGGAGTGGGGGCGTATCGTCCGCTCGGCCGGCATCGACGCGATCATGGTCATCCAGGCCGTTGCCGTCGCCGCGGGCGTGATACTCGCCGCGCGGGGGCTCGCCGGGCTCGGGTTCATAGCCGTGGTGGTTGCGGCGATCATTTCAGCGCTTCTGGCGTTCGGTGAGCGCGGCCACATGGCGGCGCTCGGCGCACTCTATGCCGGGCTCCCAGCCCTCGCCCTGGTTTGGCTGCACCGCGATGGCTCGGCGGGCTTTCTGGCGGTGCTTTTCATCCTGCTGGCGGTCTGGGCCACGGATACGGGCGCCTATTTCGCTGGGCGGCTGATCGGCGGGCCCAAGCTCAAACCCAGCATATCGCCGAACAAGACCTGGAGTGGTCTTGCCGGAGGTATCGTCTCGGGAGCGCTCGTCGGGATCGCGTTCGCGCTCGCGCGGTCGGGCCTGTCTCTGGGCCATATGATGGTGGCGGGGGCCCTGCTCGCCACCGTGTCGCAGGCCGGTGATTTGCTGGAGTCTGCGCTCAAACGCGAGTATGGGGTGAAGGACGCGAGCACGCTGATCCCCGGCCATGGCGGCTTCATGGATCGCATCGATGGTCTGGCGGCGGCCGTGGTCGCGGCTGCCATCTACGCCATTGCAGCCGACATCCAGGCGCCGGCGCGCGCTCTGCTCGGATTGAATTGAGCGCTATGCAGAAGGCATCGGTCATCGCCCCTGAAGCGGCACCCCGCGCGTTCGCGCATGAGGGGCGGCGGCGCATCAGTGTTCTCGGCGCGACCGGATCGGTTGGAACGAGCACGCTCGACCTGATCGCCCGCCACAGCGATGCCTTCGAGGTCGAGGTGGTGACGGCGCAAAAGAATGCCGCAGCCCTCGCCGAACTCGCGCTGAGACATGGCGCACACCTTGCCGTGATCGGAGACGAGCAGGCTTACGCCGAGCTTCGGGCTCGCCTCGCCGGTAGCGGCATCGAGGCGGCAGCCGGTGCGACGGCGCTGATCGAGGCTGCGTCGCGCCCGGTGGACTGCGTGATGGCGGCCATCGTCGGTGCCGCCGGACTGAGGCCGACGTTCGCGGCTGCTCGAGCGGCCCGGCGCGTCGCGCTCGCCAATAAGGAGTGCCTGGTTTCAGCAGGCGCCGTATTCATGTCGGCGATCAAGGCGTCCGGCGCCGAGCTGGTGCCGGTCGATTCCGAGCATTCGGCAGCGCTGCAGGCCATCGGCGGCCATGATCCCAAATCCATCGAGCGTATCGTGCTCACCGCCTCGGGGGGGCCGTTCCGCACGTGGAGCGACGCTGAGATTGCTACGGCGACGCCGGAGCAGGCGGCGCGCCATCCCAATTGGTCCATGGGTCCCAAAATCACCGTCGATTCGGCGACGCTGATGAACAAGTGCCTCGAGCTGATCGAGGCCTACCATCTCTTCCCCGTCGATGCCGACCAGCTTGCCGTGGTGGTCCACCCGCAGTCGATCGTCCACTGCCTCGTGGAGTTCGCCGACGGCTCGGTGGTCGCCCAGATGGCCAATCCGGACATGCGCACCCCCATCGCGCTGAGCCTAGCGTGGCCCGCGCGCATGGCCGCGCCGACGGCACGGCTCGACCTCATCCGGCTCGGCGCCCTGACCTTCGAGGCCCCCGACGAGAAGCGCTTTCCGGCGTTGGGGCTCGCCCGGCGCACCCTCGAGCTCGGCGGCACCGCCGGTGCGGTTCTCAATGCCGCCAACGAGGTGGCTGTCGAAGCCTTTCTGGAGCGCCGGATCCCATTTCCGGCCATCGCCGCGCTGGCGGGGGCCGCCCTCGAGGAGGCCGCGCGAACGGGGCAGATACGCGAGCCTGTCGACCTCGACGACGTGATCGCGGCGGATGAGGAAGGCCGCGCGCTGGCACGCGGCTTGCTACGACGGTATATAGTTAGCTGACAGTTAACCTGACGAGGGCGCTTGCCTCGTCAGCCGTCCCCTCGCGCGGCCAGTAGAGGCCTGATTCAAAAAGAATGTTGGGAGCATCACCCTTGGACATGATCTGGAGTTTCCTGTCCGTCCTGCTGCCGTTCCTCTTTGTTCTGACGGTCGTCGTCTTCATCCATGAGCTCGGGCACTTCCTTGTTGCCCGCTGGTGCGGGGTGAAAGTGCAGGCGTTTTCAATCGGCTTCGGCCGCGAGATCTGGGGCTTCTACGACCGCCACGGCACGCGCTGGCGGCTCGCGTGGATCCCTCTCGGCGGCTACGTGAAATTCGTCGACGACGAGAACGGCGCCAGTGTGCCGTCGCGGGATGCTCTCGATCGCATGAACTCCGAGGAGCGCCAGGGCGCGTTCCAGACCAAATCGCTCGGCCAGCGTGCCGCCATCGTGGCTGCGGGGCCGATCGCTAATTTCCTGCTCGCCATTGTGATTTTCGCCGGCATCTTTGCCATCGTCGGGGTCCAGATCACGACCGCGAAGATCGACGAAGTGATTGCTGACGGACCTGCGGCGCGTGCCGGCTTCCAGGCCGGCGACATCATCGTCGCCATCGACGGGCGCCGTATCCAGAGCTTCCAGGAAATGCAGAGGGTCGTCTCGACGAGCCCGGATCAAGCTCTCAAATTCGATGTCGAGCGCGGGGGCCTCAGGGTCTCCCTTACGGCGACACCGGACCGGCGTGAGCACGAGGACCGGTTCGGCAACAAGATCCGGGTCGGCGTGATCGGCATCCGGCGCACGATGCAGCCGCAGGACATGGAATACCAGCGCCATGACGTGCTCGAATCGATCGTCCTCGGCGTACGGGAGACGCAGTTCGTCATCACCCGCACGCTCGGCTACCTGAAGGATGTGGTGCTCGGTCGCGAGGCAGCCGATCAGCTCGGCGGCCCGATCAGGATTGCTGAGGTCTCCGGTCAGGTCGCGAGCAGCGGCTTCATCCCCCTGCTCAATCTGACGGCGGTCCTGTCCGTCAGCATCGGCCTGCTCAACCTGTTCCCCATCCCGCTCTTGGATGGCGGACACCTTATGTTCTACCTCATGGAGGCGATCCGCCGTAAGCCGCTGAGCGAGCGCACACAGGAGATCGGCTTCCGGATCGGGCTGAGCTTGGTGCTTATGCTGATGATCTATGCGACTTTCAACGATCTTCCGATCGTCCGGAAATGGATCGGCCTGGGGTGAATTCAGGCCCGTGCGGTATTCTTGCCACTTCCCTGACTGGAGGTGAATCGTTAATTAAGTTCAGTCGGGTGTCGGCGTTTCATGGTCTTGTACCACAGGGCGCCGAGAGTGCCGGTGGGGACCGGCCAACGTGGGCACCAAATAGGAGGCCACGCACGCGAAAAGGCGCAGCAGGACTTAAGCCGGGCGCTGCGCCGCTCATGGGGGAACGGCAAGAAAAGGCAGACGATAAGAATGCCGAAGTTCCGGAAGTTGGGGATTGGGGGATCTTCCATCGCGCTGCTGATGGCGCTCCTGGCTCCCCTCGCGATGGTTTCCGCGAGTGGGCTCGGGCTGCTGACCATCGAGGCTCAGGCGCAAGATCTCCGCGTGCGTGACATCCAGGTCGCCGGCAACCGGCGCGTGGAGCCCGAGACGGTGAGGTCGTACCTCCGTTTCTCGGTCGGCGACGCCTATAGCGAGGCGCGCGTCAATCAATCGATCACCGCTCTTTTCGCCACCGGGCTCTTCTCGGACGTGCGGATCGAGCGCAATGGCGCCACGGTCGTCGTGACCGTGGTGGAAAACCCGGTCATCAACCAGATTGCCTTCGAGGGCAACAAGCAGGTTGAGAAGGCGACGCTCGAGACCGAGGTGCAGCTCAAGCCGCGCTCGGTCTTCACGCGCGCCAAGGTCCAGGCCGATGTCCAGCGCATTCTCGACGTTTATCGCCGCCAGGGCCGCTTCGCAGCGACCGTCGAGCCCAAGATCATCGAGCTCGACCATGGGCGCGTGAATCTCGTGTTCGAGATCAACGAGGGCGGCGCGACCAAGGTCAAGAGCATCCAGTTCGTCGGCAATCGTGCATTCTCCGATTCGCAGCTTCGCGACATCGTCACGACGACCCAGGAGAACTGGTTCGACTTCCTCAAGGGGACGGCGTTCTACGACCCGGACCGCCTGAACCTCGATCGCGAGCTGCTGCGCCAGTACTATCTCAAGAACGGCCACGCCGACGTTCGTATCGTCGCCGCCGACGTACATCTCGACCGCGACGGCTCCGGCTTCTTCATCACCTTCGTGGTGGAGGAGGGCGAGCCTTACGTGTTCGGCGACGTGCGGATCGAGAGCAAGCTGCCGGGCGTCGATACGTCCGGTCTGATGCGTCACATCATCACGAAGACCGGCGGCACCTTCAACGCTGCGGAGATCGACAAGTCGGTCGAGGCCTTGACATTGGAGCTCACGGAGCGCGGCGCAACGTTTGCCCGTGTTCGCCCGCGTGCCGATCGCGATGCGATTGGACGTGTCATTGCATTGACCTACGTGATCGACGAGGGGCCGCGCATCTACGTCGAGCGCATCAATGTCATCGGCAACCTGCGCACGCGCGATTACGTGATCCGCCGCGAATTCCGTCTCGCCGAGGGTGATGCCTACAACCCGTTGCTCGTCGAATCCGCGAAGAAGCGCCTCCAGAACATGGGCCTTTTCAAGGGTGTCGACATCAAGCGGCGCCCGGGGTCGGCCGACGATCGCGTCGTCCTGGATGTGAATGTGGTCGAGCAGCCGACAGGCGAGATTTCGTTCGGCGCCGGCTACTCCACGCAGGAAGGCGTCATCGGCGATATCGGCTTCACCGAGCGCAACTTCATGGGCAAGGGCCAGTTCCTGCGCCTGAAGCTCAGCGGCTCGCTGCAGCGCCTGCAGGTCGATCTGAGTTTCACCGAGCCACGGTTCCTGGACCGCAATCTCTCGGCCGGCTTCGACCTGTTCTATCGTATCTCGGAGAAGATCGACTATCAGCCCTATCAGCACACGCGTGCCGGTGGCACGGTCAGGCTGGGCGCGCCTCTTGGCGAGTACCTGTGGCTGAACACGAACTACACCCTCACGTATGACGAGATGCGTGACATCGACCCGAACGCGTCGCGCGCAATTCGTGAGCTCACAAACGGCGGTACCGGCTTCGACTACTGGACGTCCTCCGTCGGTGCGTCGCTCACGTACGACAAGCGCAACCATCCCAAGAACCCGACTTCCGGCTACATGGTGACGGGTGGCGCCGACTTCGCGGGCGTGGGCGGCGACGTTCAGTACGTCCGCTTCCAGGGCGAGGCACGCTACTACTATCCGATCACCGAGCGCATCACGTTCGTCGCGCGCGTGGCGGGTGGCCACATCATGGGCTGGGGCGGTGACGAGGTTCGCCTGCTCGATCAGTTCTACAAGGGTGGCGAGACCATCCGCGGTTTCGATCGCCTCGGCATCGGTGCGCGCGACCTCAGTACGGACGACAGCTTGGGCGGGCACACGTACTACGTAGGCACGGCCGAGGTGCGGTTCCCGATTCCGCTGGTACCGGATGAGCTTGGTATCTCGGGTGCCGTGTTTGTTGATGCCGGTTCTCTGTTCGGTATCTCGAACAGCGTGAAGGCGCTGAATGGTACGGTCGATCCGGTTACCGGCCCTGTCGACATCAAAGATGGCAGCGGGCTCCGGGTCTCGGCCGGTTTCGGTCTCCTCTGGAACTCGCCGCTTGGCCCGCTTCGCGGCGACTTCGGCTGGGCTCTGATCAAGGAGAGCTACGACAAGGAGCAGCTCTTCCGCTTCGGTGCCAGCACTCGCTTCTGATCCAGGCGCTCTGCGCTTGTGATCACCTACAGCAACGCGTGCCTTCGTGGCGCGCGTTTGCTATATGGGGCCTGCGATCCGGCCTCCTGGCCGATACCCTACGACACAAGCTGCCTTGGAAGGTGCGCCGGAGATGGAGCATCCAGGTTTCTTCGAGCGCGCCGGTCCGTTCACAGCGAGTGAGATCGCGGAACGCATCGGCGCGACGCTGCGCCCCGGTGATGATGGCGCTCGGTCGCTCGCCGACCTGCGCCCACTCGCCGAGGCCGGGCCCGCGCACCTGACGTTCGTCGACAATCGCAGGTATCTCGAGCAACTCGCGGCGACGCGGGCCGCTGCCTGCATCATCGCGCCGGCTTTCGCCGAACGTCTGCCAGCGGGTGTCGTGGCCCTGGTCATGCCGGCGCCCTATCGCGGCTTCGCGCTCGCCCTGCAGGCCTTCTATCCAACATCGCTGAAGCCGCTGACGGCGAACAGCGATGCCCGTGACGGCGACGGCACTGCCATCCATCCGACGGCGCGGATCGAGCCCGGAGCCATTATCGAGCCGGGCGCCATCGTCGGCCGTGAGGCCTGGATCGGCAGAGGGACGACGATCGCCGCGGGGGCGCTGGTCGGCTATCGCGTAACTGTCGGGCGGGATTGCTTTATCGGACCCGGCGTGACGCTGACCCATGCGCTGGTTGGCGATCGGGTCATTCTGCATGCCGGCGTCCGCATCGGCCAGGACGGCTTCGGTTTCGCCATGGGGGCCGGGGGCCACCTGAAGGTCCCGCAGATCGGCCGCGTCATCGTCCAGGATGACGTTGAAATCGGGGCCAATTCCTGTGTCGACCGGGGCGCTCTTAAGGATACCGTCATCGGCGAAGGCACAAAAATTGATAATCTGGTTCAGATCGGGCACAACGTCGTCATCGGACGGCGGTGCGTGATCGTCGCCCAGACCGGAATTGCAGGCTCCGCCTCGCTCGAGGACTTCGTGGTCATGGGTGGGCAGTCTGGCGTGGCGGGCCACTTGAAGGTGGGCGCCGGTGCCCAGATCGCGGGTGCCTCGCACGTCACGGAGAATGTGCCGCCGCGCTCGCGGATGGTCGGCACGCCAGCGGTTCCGATCCGTGAATGGACACGCGAGCGCGTGACCTTGCGCCGGCTCGCCAAGGGACGGGGGGCGGATGAGAGCCCGGAGGGCGACGATGAGGTCTGACGGTGCGCGGCGCAGCGCATGTATGTTTTGAGAACGTGGTGAGTGGCCATGCAAGAGACGATCGACACCGGGAAGAAGCTGGGCTCCGCCGACATCGCGCGGGTCATGAAGCTCTTGCCGCATCGCTATCCGTTCCTGCTGATCGACCGTCTGCAGGACATGGACGGTGACGAAAGCTGCGTCGGCATCAAGAACGTCACGATCAACGAGCCGTTCTTCCAGGGACACTTTCCCCAGTTCCCCGTCATGCCCGGCGTGCTGATCATCGAGGGTCTTGCGCAGACCGCGGGCGCGCTTTGTGTCGCGAGCCTCGGCGAGGATTACAATCCGCAGGTCGTCTATTTCATGGGGATCGACAAGGCGAAGTTCCGCCGGCCGGTGGTGCCGGGCGATCAACTCCACTATCATGTCCGCAAGCTCCGCAGCCGCGGCCGCGTTTGGCGGTTCTACGGCGAGGCGCGAGTCAATGGTCACGTCGTTGCGGAAGCGGAGGTCAGCGCGATGATTGCGGACACGGCTGAAGCGCGCGCCTTCGCGGCTCAGAAGAATGCCTGACGCGGGAATTCACCCGGCTGCCATTGTCTCCAGCGAAGCCGAATTGGCGCCCGGCGTCGAGATCGGCCCGTTCACGGTCATCGAGGCGGGCGCAAAGCTTGCACAGGGTGTCCGCATCGGGCCGCACTGCGTGATTGGCGGGCACGTCAGTCTCGGCGAGAAGTGCGAGCTCCTGAGCAACGTCGTGGTCGCGGGACGCACTACTATCGGTGCTCGCACGCGCGTCTTTCCCTTCGCCTCGCTTGGTCATCAGCCGCAGGATCTCAAGTACTCGGGCGAACCCTCGACGCTTTCGATCGGCACCGACTGCCTGATCCGCGAGGGTGTGACGATGAACCCCGGCACCAGTGGCGGCGGTATGGCGACCGTTGTCGGCAATGGCTGCGCCTTCCTTGCCAATTCGCACGTCGGCCACGACAGCCGCGTCGGCAACCACGTGATCTTCTCCAACAACGTCATGCTGGCGGGGCACTGCCGCGTCGACGACTACGTGATCCTCGGCGGCGGCGCTGCCGTCATCCAGTACACTCATGTCGGCGCGCACGCCTTCGTCGGTGGCATGTCGGGCCTCGAGAACGATCTCATCCCGTACGGCATGGCGATCGGTAACAGGGCGCGCCTCAACGGCCTCAACATCGTCGGCCTGCAGCGCCGTGGTTTCTCGCGCGAGCAGATCCATGCGCTGAGGCGCGCGTACCGCCTGCTGTTCGCCGACGAAGGCACGCTCAAGGAGCGTGTCGACGACGTCGCGGCGACGTTCGAGGACAACCCGATCGTGCAGGAGATCGTCGCCTATATCCGGGCCGACCGGAAGAAGTCGCTCTGCACGCCTCGTGACGTTCCGGAGCAGTGAGGCGAACGGGGGGACCGGCATGGAGCGGGGTCCCTTGGGCATTCTGGCGTGCGCCGGCAGCTTGCCGACCGAGATCGCGGAAGCGGCGGTGAGCGCCGGGCGCAAAGTCCATATCGTCGGCATCGAAGGCTTTGCGGAACCCGAGATCGCCGCCTATTCGCACAAGGTCGTCAATATCGGACAGGTCGGCGGCATGCTGTCGAGCCTCAGGCAGGCCGGCTGTGGGCAGCTCATTATTGCCGGTGCGCTACGCCGTCCGAACCTGCTGAAGATCCGTGTGGACCATGGCTTTTTCCGCGCAATCCGAACGGCACTCAGCCTGACGCGCGGCGGCGATGACAGCGTGTTGCGTCGTGTCGTGCGCTTCTTCGAAAGAGAAGGCTTCGAGGTCGTCGGCGTCGACCAGGTAGCGCCGCATCTTCTCGCCGCGGCGGGGGCGCTCGGGCGTCTGGAGCCGAGCCCGGCAAGCACGCGTGCGGTGACGCGCGCTGCGGCTCTGTTGAGATCGCTCGGCGCCTTCGATGTCGGGCAGGGCGCGGTCGCCAGCGAGGAGCGTATCATCGCCGTCGAGGGCGTGCGCGGGACCGACGAGATGCTCGCGCAGATCCAGGCGGCGCAGGCTGAAGGCAGTGGGGCGCCAATGCAAAGTGCCGGCGCCGTCCTCGTCAAGATGCCGAAGCCGGGCCAGGAAATGCGCGTCGATCTGCCGGCCATCGGGCCGCGCACCATCGAGCGGGCGCACGCGTGTGGCCTTGTCGGCATCGTCGTAGCTGCCGGCCGTGCGCTCGTGATCGAGCGCGCGCGCACGATCAAGCTGGCCGATGATCTGGGCCTGTTCGTCGTCGGCATTGGCGGCGTGGTGGAGACGGATGACCGCGCACCGGTATGCGTGCCGAAGACGGCGGAAGTCTTCCGGCCCCTCGGCAGCGTGCGCGCGCCGGCATCAGAGCGTCAGGATGCGGCACTCGGCGCGCGTGCCCTCGCCGTGCTGGAAGCGCACCGCGCTGGGCGCGCCGTGGTCGTGGTCGGCGAGCATGTTCAAGGTGTCGACGGCGCGCTGGGGATCCGGCGGATGCTCGGCGGACGGCGAACCAGCCACTGGGGACTTCGGGCTTTCAAGCGGCGGATCGGCGTGCTGGTCGTTTCGGCGATCGGGGACGTCGGATACGATGCGGAGAACATCGATGCCGTGCTGGCGCTGGTGGCGCGTGCGGGCCTCGCCGGCATCGCGATCGCAAGCCCGGTCAGTTCCCAGGCGCCGCTTGCAGGTCTCCTGACGCGTGCTGCCGATCGCCAGCGGCTCTTCGTCATCGTGCCCGACACGCCCAACGGCGGAGGCATTGCATGAGCCGGCCGCCGAACCGTCCTCTGCGCGTTTTCCTGGTCGCAGGCGAGCATTCGGGCGACGCGCTGGGAGCGCGCCTGATGATGGCGCTCACCGCACTGCGGCCGGGCATTTCCTTTAGTGGCGTCGGCGGGTCGCGCATGGAAGCGGCGGGCCTTTCCTCGCTCTTTCCCATGAGCGACATCGCCATCATGGGGCCGGCGGCTATCATCGAGCACCTGCCGCAGCTTCTCCGCCGCATCCGTGAGACGGCGCGCGCCGCGATCGAGAGCGCGCCCGATGTGGTCGTGATCATCGACGCGCCTGAGTTCACGCACCGCGTCGCACGTCGCGTTCGCAAGGCGCGGCCCGACCTGCCGATCATCGACTACGTGTCACCGAGCGTGTGGGCATGGCGCTCATGGCGCGCCGCGCGCATGCGCGCCTACGTCGACGAGGTGCTTGCGCTGCTGCCTTTTGAGCCGGACGCCCATGTGCGGCTTGGCGGTCCGCTCTGCACCTATGTCGGCCATCCCTTGATCGAACGACGCCATTGGATCAACGCGCTCGATCCGCAAGGGCTCAAGGATCGCCTCCGCCTCACGGACACGCGGCCCGTGCTGCTCGTGCTGCCGGGCAGCCGCCGCAGCGAGATTGCACGGCTTTGGGGGCCCTTTACCGCGACGCTCGAGGCACTCCGCGCGACGGGCCACCGGCTAGATCTCATCGTGCCGACCGTCGAGAACGTGCGCGACCTCGTCGATGAGCGCGTTAAGCACTGGCCGTTTCCGACGCACGTCGTCGAGGACGAGGCAGACAAGTTTCGTGCCTTCAAGCTCGCTCAGGCGGCGCTGGCGGCCTCGGGGACGGTGACGCTCGAGCTGGCGCTGGCTGGTTGCCCGATGGTGGTCGCCTATCGCGTCGATCGCCTGGCGCTACTCTTCCGCAGGCTCGTGAAGCCACCGCATTTCGCGCTGGCCAATCTCGTGCTCGGCGAGCGCGCCTTCCCGGAGCTCATGCAGGAATCCTGTGTCCCCGAGGAGCTGGCGCCGGCCCTCGCGGCACTTCTCAACGAGACGCCGGAGCGTGCTCGCCAGCTCGAAGCGCTTGCCCGCGTACCCGAAGCCATGTCGACGGGAACCCCGCCTGCTATTGCCGCCGCGATGCGCGTGCTCGCGCACGCCGAGCGTTGAAGCTGTCATCAAAAAGCAAAAGGCCACCGACCTCGCGGTCGATGGCCTTGAATTTCTAATTGCAGCTTCGGCTCAGCGCTTCCCGGCGGGGACGTAGTCGCGCTGCGTCGGGCCGACGTAGAGCTGGCGCGGACGGCCGATCTTCTGCTCCGGATCCTCGATCATTTCCTTCCACTGCGCGATCCAGCCGACCGTGCGGGAGACGGCGAACAGTGGCGTGAACATCGAGACCGGGAAGCCGATCGCACGGAGCACGATGCCCGAGTAGAAGTCGACGTTCGGGTAGAGCTTCTTCTCGATGAAGTAGTCGTCATGCAGCGCAATGCGCTCGAGCTCCATGGCCACGTCGAGAAGATCGTCCTTGATGCCGAGCTTCTGGAGCACCTCGTGACAGGTCTCCTGCATGACCTTCGCGCGCGGGTCGTAGTTCTTGTACACGCGATGGCCGAAGCCCATGAGGCGCACGCCCTCGCTCTTGTCCTTCACGCGCTTGATGAACTCCGGGATGTTACTGACGTGCCCGATTTCCTCGAGCATCTTGAGCGCGGCCTCGTTGGCGCCGCCATGCGCAGGACCCCATAGGCAGGCGATGCCGGCGGCGATGCACGCGAACGGATTGGCGCCCGACGAGCCCGCGAGGCGGACGGTCGATGTCGAAGCGTTCTGCTCGTGGTCGGCGTGCAGGATCATGATGCGGTCGAGCGCCTTCGCGACGACCGGGTCGACGGAATAGGGCTCGCAGGGAACCGCAAAGCACATCTGCAGGAAGTTCGCCGCGAAATCGAGATCGTTGCGCGGATAAATGAAGGGCTGGCCCATCGAGTACTTGTAGGCCATTGCCGCGATCGTCGGCATCTTCGCGATCATGCGATGGCTGGCGATGATCCGATGCTGCAGGTTCTGGATGTCGGTGCTGTCATGATAGAAGGATGACAGCGCACCCACCACACCGCACATGACGGCCATTGGATGTGCGTCGCGGCGGAAGCCCGTGTAGAAGCGGGTCATCTGCTCGTGCACCATCGTGTGGCGCGTGATGTTGTGATCGAATTCCTTGTATTGCGGGGCCGTCGGCAGCTCGCCGTTGAGCAGCAGGTAGCAGACTTCGAGGAAATTCGATGACTGTGCGAGCTGCTCGATCGGATAGCCGCGATAGAGCAGGATGCCTTCCTCTCCGTCGATATAGGTGATCTTCGACGAGCAGTTCGCGGTCGAGGTGAAGCCGGGGTCGTACGTGAAGCAGCCCGACTCTCGATAGAGGCGGCCGACATCGATCACGTCCGGACCTATGGAGCCGGATCGGACCGGCATCTTCACCTGCTTATTGGCGATCAGCAGCGATGCCGTCCGGTCACCATCGGGTGCTTTTGATCCATCGTGTGCGTTCATGCGATGCCCCTTTGATCGACCCGCTTCTACTGCATTGCGGCGCCATTACCGCGATGCACCATATCACGCCGCTACTATACGATATATCTGGAAGCGGCAACGGTGCGATGCATCAAAAGGATGAGAAGCCCTCAACCTGCCAAGTCCTTCAGGCGTGAGAGGGATTCGTCGCGGCCGAGGGCGTGCATGACGTCGAAAACGGGCGGCGAGATGCTCCGTCCAGTGAGCGCCGCCCGGAGCGGCTGGGCGACTTTTCCGAGCTTGATCCCGCTATCCTCTGAAAATGAACGAACTTCAGATTCGAGGGTGGCTGCCGTCCATTCCGGGGTGGCCGCCAGCCGCGGCAGCAGGGCGGCGAGGACACTGCGGGCTTCGGCATCCATGAGCTTGGCCGCCTTGTCGTCGAGCGTGAGCGGCCGGTCCGCGAACAGGAAGGCGGCGCCGTCCACAAGCTCGACCAGGGTCTTTGCACGCTCCTTGAGGCCGGGGAGGGCGATCCTGAGCTTGTCCCAGCCCGCGTCGCGGTCAAGCCGGGCAAGCTTCTGGGCTCCACCGTCGACGACCTCCAGCAGCTCTCTGAGGCGGCGGACCAGTTCCTCATCGCTCGCCTTGCGGATGTAGTGGCCGTTGAGGTCGGCGAGCTTGGCAAAATCGAAGCGGGCCGGCGAACGGCCCACCGCATCGAGGTCGAACCATTCTATGAGCTGAGCTGTCGAAATGATCTCGTCGTCGCCGTGGCTCCAGCCGAGGCGCACGAGGTAGTTGCGCATGGCCTCGGGCAGATAGCCCATGGCGCGGTAGGCGTCGGTCGCCTCGGCACCATGGCGCTTGGAGAGCTTGGCGCCATCAGGCCCATGGATCAGCGGCACGTGCGCGAACTCCGGCACGTCCCACCCGCACGCAACGTAGACTTGCGTCTGGCGCGCGGCGTTCGTCAGGTGATCGACGCCGCGGATGACGTGCGTGATGCCCATGTCGTGATCGTCGACGACGACGGCGAAATTGTACGTCGGCGTGCCGTCCGAGCGCAGGATGATCATGTCGTCGAGATCCTTGTTCGGGATCACGACGCGGCCCTGCACGCGATCATCGACGACCGTCTCCCCATCGCGCCGGGTCCTGAGCCGCACCGAGGGCTTCACGCCTATCGGCGCCTCCTTGGGATCGCGATCGCGCCACGGGCTCTCGATCACCTGCGGGCGACCCTCGGCCTTGGCCTTCTCACGCATGGTGGTGAGCTCTTCCGCCGTCAGGTAGCAGTTATACGCGCCACCCGAGGCGAGCAGGCCGAGCGCAACTTCGCGGTGCCGCTCGACGCGCGCGAACTGGAAGAGCGGGTCGCCGTCCCAATCCAGTTCGAGCCATTTGAGGCCATTGGTGATGGCATCGACGTGCTCGGGCTTGGAGCGCTCGCGGTCCGTGTCCTCGATGCGCAACAGAAAGGTGCCACCAGTGTGCTTGGCGTAGAGCCAGTTGAACAGCGCCGTGCGGGCGCCGCCGATGTGCAGCATACCTGTCGGCGAAGGCGCAAAGCGCGTGACGACCTTGCGGTCAGATGTGGTCATGGAGCAGGCGCTCTCGTGTGAGCGTTGAGGGTTGGCGCCCCTCTAGCACAGGTTCGCGCAAGGGGTAAGCCGCCCGGACCTTGGCTTTACGAGCCGAAGCTCCACGGGCCTCAGGTCTCGGCGCCGCCGTTCACCTGCAAGAGCTGGCCGTTGATGAAGGCGCCGGCATCGGAAGCGAGAAGCGCAGCCATCGCCGCGACCTCGTCCGGCGTGCCGAGGCGGCCGACCGGCACACGGGCCGCCATCGGTTTGATATGGGCGGCCATGTGCGGATCCTGCGCCTCACCCATGATCGGACCCGGCGAGATGATGTTGGTCGTGATGCCCTTGGAGCCGAATTCCTTGGCAAGGGCCTTGGTGAGCCCCCACGCCGCATGTTTGGCGACGGATACAGCGGCGCGGCCGTTGTAGCCGTGGATCGCGTTCATGCCGGCGAAGTTGACGATGCGGCCCCAGCCCTTCTGCAGCATGCCGGGTAGCGTCGCGCGCGCGAGCCAGTAGGCGGCCTTGTAGTCCGTATCGACGACACGGTCGAAGTCGGCCTCGCTCATCTCCAGGAACTTGCCGTCGGGGCGCATGGCGGCGTTGTTGAGCAGGGCATCGATCGTGCCAAAACGGGCGAGCCCTTCCTTGGCCATTCGCGCGCAGTCCTCGCGCTTGCCGACATCACCCATGGCGACCAGCGCCTCGACGCCGAGCGCCTCGACCTCGCGGGCGACGGCCTCCGCAGCCGCGCGGTCTTTCGCACCGTTGACGACGATGTTGAAGCCGCCTTTGGCGAGTGCCAGCGCGCAGGCGCGGCCGATGTTCTTGTTCGATCCGGTGATGAGTGCTGTGCGGGTGGCGCGGGGCATGGGAAAGCTCCTCTTGTCGTGACGTTCTCTGGTATTTCGTGATCAGCCGCGGTGGACGAGCTCGACGATGGATACTGCGCTGTCGAGCGTCATGGCATAGCGTGCGCCGAGCTGCGCGTTCGCTGTCTCAGCACCGGACGTGCCCCTCCAGTAGCGCGAGCCCTCCCAGGTGGCCATGTCCTGATACCAGGCCATGAGGCGCATCCGGATGATACCGGGTGCGGGCACGTCGCTCGATCGCCAAAGGCCGATGACCCGCGACGCGTGCGTGCCCTCGAAGCTGCCCCACGCGGCGGCGGAATGCTCGAGGAATGTCTGCAGCGTTTCGGCGGCGATGTCGTAGTGGCGATGCGAGTAGTAGCCGCCGGAGAGTTCCGGCAGACGCGTGCCCGGTGATGGACGCAGCGTCGGCTGCCAGAGGTCGCAGAGTTCGACTGTCGCGCCTTCGATGCCGGCGAGAATATCCGCGCCGTGCGCGATGGCCGTTTCGGCGTCCGGCCCTTCTGCGAGTACAACGAGGTGATTGAGGCTCAGGCCGAGGAGCGGCTTCCAGATGCCGAAGAGCCGGCCGCCATGCGCGGCAATCGCGGTGTTGCCCGCGCCCCTGATGCGATCGGCTATGTCGGCGTGCTGCCTCGGCGGGATTGCGAGCACATGATGCTGGTAAACGCTCATGCCGGCGCGTTCGGCGACCGGCGTCCCTCCTGCTGTGGCCACGTTCGGGCTCCGTTCTTGCGGGCGTTTCCCGGAGGCAGCATCCGGCAGGGTTCGGCAAAATGCAAGGCGGCTTAACCTCGTACGCGTCGAAGAGTGGGATGCAATTTGCATCCTGACCAGGGTACACTATGTATCCTGGAGTTGTGGCCGAGGCGGAATTGAGAATGTCCCTCACTCCCGAAGAGATCGCCCGCTACAAGCGCCACCTCGTTTTGAGGGAGGTCGGCGGGCAAGGCCAGCAGAAGCTCAAGGCGTCGCGCGTGCTGATCATCGGCGCGGGCGGCCTCGGCTCCCCCGTTTCCATGTACCTCGCCGCGGCCGGCGTCGGCACGCTCGGCATAATCGATGACGACACGGTATCGCTCGACAACCTTCAGCGTCAGATCGTGCACGAGACGGCGCGCGTCGGCGTGCTCAAGGTCGAGAGCGCGCGCGAGACGCTTCGAGACATCAATCCGCACGTCACGATCGAGACGCATGCGACGCGCATCACCGCGGAGAACGCGCTCGAGCTTATCGGCAAATACGATCTCGTGATCGACGGCTCGGACAACTTCGCGACGCGCTATCTCGTCTCCGATGCCTGCTATTTCGCGAAACGCACGCTCGTCTTCGGCGCGCTCGGGGCTTTCGACGGGTACATCACCACCTTCAAGCCGCACGAGAAGAAGCCTGACGGCACGCCCTGGCCAACCTACCGTTGCATTTTCCCCGAAGCGCCGCCACCGGGTACGGTCGCGAACTGCGCCGAGGTCGGCATTCTCGGTGCCGTTGCAGGCGTCGTCGGTACGCTGCTCGCGACCGAGGCGCTGAAGGAAATCCTCGGCATTGGCGAGACGCTCGCCGGTCGCCTCATGATCTACGACGCGCTGGCGAGCCGCTTCGAGCAGGTGAAGGTCGCGTGGGATCCTGAAAATGTGCTGAGCGGCCGCAATGCGACCATCAAGGACCTCTCGATCCATGCCGGCGCCGGGAATGGCGCGGTCTGCGCGGCCTGAGCTGACTACTTCCTGCCTTCGATGCGATCGATCGCGCGCTGGACCTCGTCGCCGGTCAGGACCCAGTCATTGTCGAGATCTGCGATCACCTCGCGCATGAAAGGCTCCGAGAGCGCGATGGCGCGCGGGCCGTCGCCGAGATGGTCGTAGAGGATCGCGAGCGCGAGCTGCTGCGGGCTCTCGCCGTCGTACGTCCATTCGAAGCCCCAGGTCGTGAATTGCTTGATGTCGTAGCGCTCGGGGAGCGGTGACCCGTCTACCGTCACCACCAGCCCATCGAACTCGCGCGCGCCACTGTATGTCTTCATCACCCTGCTCCCCTCGGGACCCGCCTCCGAGCGTGATATGTCACAATCGTGGTCGAATGCAACTTCGAGCCGCGGCAGCGTGCGACCGGGAATCGAGCCCGAAGACACCGCGCCGGTCAGTCGCGCGCCCATGCGCACATAGAAGGACACGGCGCCGGGATCGGCATCGATGGTCATGCGGCGGGCACCGGCATTGCGGGCCGTCACCATCGCCCATTGAAAGAGCAGGCGCCCGCAGCCGCGCCCGATCTCGTCCGGCTCGACGAACAGTTTCACGAGATCCGCGTCCTGCCCCTCGACCGCGACCTGACCGAGCCCGATGGGTCGTCCCTCGCGCTCGGCAACGCGAAGGACCGTCCTGCCAAGCTCCTCGGCGCTGAGGGTCAGCTCCCGCCGGCAGGCCTCCATGAAGTCTCGATCAGATCCCCATACAGCCTTCGAGCGCAGACAGAGATCGCTGAGCGCCTGCAACTCGTCGCTGCGTGCCTCACGGAGCCGGATAGGGCCGGGCTCGGGGGCCTTCATGGCGCCCTCATCATGGATCTGCCTGAAGGTCCCGGCTCTCTCGGCGCTTGTCGCCACGGCCTGCTCTGCCTTAGCTTCGGCGAGCGCCCGGTACCGCGGGGCTCGGCCGGGGGGCATACCATTCCAGGGGAAAGGTCACGTACATGGCCGAAGCACGCGATGTTGGTGGCGACGCCGCCGCCGTTAGAGCTGCGAGAATGCACGCCCAGGCCCAAAAGGCCGCACCACGCGAGGTCCGCCTCGTCGCGCATTCCAACATCCTCTACTGGTGGGTCGTCTGGCTCTACGGATATGTGTGCGCCTTCGCGACCTATATCAATCATGTCGCGGTTCCCTTCGCCGGCAAGCAGATCAAGTTCTTCCCCGAGGCGTGGCTCGGCATCTCCTACATCGCCGTCGTCCTGTTCGTGATCGTCTTCACCAACGTCCGCGCGCGCGTGCTGCATACCTTCATCATCGCGTCGATCATCGCATTGGCGCTCGTCGGCATCGAGTGGAAGTGGAGCCTCGGCTCGGTCTTCAGTTTCCTGCCCGAGATCAGGGTGCACATGAATCTTGCCTTCTACGTGCTGATGTCCACGGGACTCCTGGCCATCTGGATCATCGTGGTGTTCGGTATCGACCATCTGACGTACTGGCGCTTCGGCGGCGGGCAGGTCGTCGAGCGCCACCGCCTCGGCAACGCGGCTGGCAATGTCTATGACACACGCGGGATGCTCATGCGCCGCAACCCGGACGATCTCTTCCGCCACAAGCTCCTGGGGCTGGGCTTCCTCGGGCTTGGCACCGGCGATGTCGTCTTCAAGCCGGCTATGGCCGGTTCCGAGCCCTTCATCATCGAGAATGTCTGGCGGAGCAACGAGAAGCAGCGGCGGATCGAGCGTCTACTGATCCAATCCGGCGGGTCGAGCTGAAGCGCACGGCGCCCACGGAGCGAAAATCGTCTCATAGCCTCTGCCTTCTGCACAAGTTTGCTGCGGACTTGTCCTCGCCCGTGGACAATGCCGGCACGCACCACTAAGGAATACGAGCAACGAACGCTGTGCAGTGCTGAGGCTGCACACGAGTGGAGGTGATCTCGGCGTGCGATGTCCGCCGCGAAGCATGGTCCGTTGCCGGCGCGCCCCAATGCGGGCGGTTATCGCCGGGCTTCGTGTGCGCCGGGGCTGCTTTACCATTCTTCGCCCGAACCCCGGCATCCGTCCGCCGGACGGACGGCGCGCTTGATGACGTTCCTGCCCAATCCGCTCATCATCCCGGCCGGCATCATGATCGGCGTCCTGGTGGCCATGCCCGTCGGCCCGGTCAATCTGCTGTGCGTCCAGCGCGCCATCGAGCGTGGCTTCTGGGGCGGCGTCGCGGCGGGCCTCGGCGTCGTCATCGGCGACGGGCTGATCGCGCTCTTTGCGGCACTCGGCGTCGGCGCGGTCACGGGCGTCATCAGGCACTACCGTATGACCGTGCAGACGATCGGCGGTCTCGCGCTCGTGGCCTTCGGCATCCGGCTCTATTTCACGCGTCCTCAGCTCTTCCGCGACGAGCACTCCGAAGGCCAGCGCGCCTCGCTCGCGGCCTTCGCCTGGGACATCCCGCAGACGTTCTTTCTCACGATCACAAATCCGGGCGCGGTGCTCGGCCTCTTCGCGATCTTCGGCGGCGTCAGCTCGTTCGTGGAGGTCGAGAGCTACATCGATGCCTTCACGATGGTGGCGGCGGTGATGGGTGGCAGCCTCATGTGGTGGGTCGTCCTTTCGCACACCATTGGCCGCTTCCGCCACCACATGGATCTCGACAAGCTCAGGCTTCTGAACCGCGGGGCGAGCATCATTCTGCTCGTCTTCGGCGGCCTGCTGCTCGGCGAGGTCGTCATGAAGTTCATCTCGGGCAGGATGGTCTAGGTTCGCGATCCGGCGGTTACTGCTGAACCTTCGCGAGTTCGTTCGCGATGTCGGACCCCTCGGCAAGGAAGCGCGTAACCGCGGTCTGCGCGGACGGCGTGCAGGTCTGGTAGGTGCGGCTGTAGC
>CAUJKI010000198.1 GCA_963205015.1 Pseudomonadota bacterium | reverse complement strand
ACGTGGAACTGCTGCTGCAGCTCGGCTTCCGTCGGGAGCAGCGAGCCGACCGGGTGATCGCCATGGGCGATCTGCGACGCCAGCTTCGACGCGATCTGGACATAGAGCGGCTGTCGCCGGGCTATGCCCGACGAAACCGTCTCGATGCCCTGCTGGGCGACGTCGTCTGCCTCGAACTCGTCCATAAGGGCTCGCCGAACCGTAAAAAGCTTCCGGTACCCTAGCCGCTATTGTCCGCCAGCACATCAATCAAAAGTGATAGGCGGCGCTGTGTGCTTCAAGTGCGCGAAAGGTAAACGCGGACGTCGGAGTCAGGAAAGACCAATCCTAAGCTCAGGTCAGCGTAGGAAAAATATCGCGATAGCCCATGGCTGCGGGATCGAAAAGGATGTCGCTCGGCCGGAGCGGACGTGCGAGCGCGAGGCCTTCGAGCGAGCGGCAGCGCGAAAGCGCGACATAGGCCTGTCCATGAGCGAAGGTGCCGCGGCCGAGATCAATATAGACACGGTCAAGTGTCAGGCCCTGCGATTTATGGATGGTCAGCGCCCACGCGAGGCGCAGGGGAAACTGCTTGAATGTGCCGGCGACCGTCTCGACGATCTTCTGCGCCGTGGTGTCATAGGCATAGCGACGTGCTTCCCAGGTTACGGCCTCGACCTCTTCCTCCTTGCCGTTGATGTCAATCCACACGCGCTTGTCCTCGAGACGCGCAATGCGGGCGATACTGCCATTGACCCAGCGGCGCTCGGAATCGTTGCGCAGCAGCATGACCTTCGCACCAACCTTGAGGATGAGCGTCTCGTCCGTGGGGTGCGCGGCCTGCGAGAACTCGCCGGTCATCGTGGCCGCAAAGGCCACCGGCGCTGACGGAAGGGCATCGAGATAGGCCATGTTGATGCGATGGGCGGCTGCATTGGTCGGTGTCAGGATGACGTAGGGCTCGCCTTCCGCGAGCGTGCGGATGGGGGCGACGCGCGTATTCAGCAGCTCGAGGTGCTCAGGCTCGACGTCGCCGCCGCGCACACGTGTCAGCACGTCGATCAGCGCCTCGTCGCTCTGGCGGAAGACATTCGAGAGCTCGAGCAGGTACGTGCCGACGCCTTCCCTCAAGGCGGCGACGCTGAAGAAAAAGGCGCCGCCGTGGGTCTCTTCGAGATGCGCCGCAACCTCGGCCTCCTGCACGACGGGCGGGAGCTGATGCAGGTCGCCGAAGAGCACAAGGCGCACGCCGCCGAAGGGCTCACGTGGTCGCCCGCGGTTGATGCGCAGCGACTGGTCGATGGCCCACATGAGATCCGAGCGGACCATCGAGACCTCGTCGATGACGAGGAGCTTCAGCTTCCGCATGACCGCGCCATTGCGACTGCGGCGGATGTCCTCAGGGCGGATCAGGCGCGGCGGCAGGCCGAAGAACGAATGGATGGTCTGCCCGCCCACGTTGACGGCGGCGAGGCCGGTCGGCGCAACGATCACGTGCTCGGCTTCGATCATCTCGCAGAGTGCGCGGAGCAGCGTCGACTTGCCGGTGCCGGCGCGGCCGGTGACGAACAGATGGCCGCCGTCCTCGCTCAGATAGTCGAGCGCGGCCTCGTATTCGGGTGTCGGCCCGAGCGTGGACGGCCACTTTCGCGCGATTGGTCTGGCCGACAGTTCCTGCGCCAAGAGTGTGTTCCTTTGTTCTCCTTCTCCCCGTGCTTACGGGGAGAAGGTCGGGATAAGGGGCGGCCAGATCGCAGCCGTCGGTGTATGCGCCGCCCCTCACCCTGGCCCTCTCTCCGCGCGCGGGGAGAGGGGAAGACTAATCGTCAATCTCCGGAAAGCTGGCGTGTGGCGACAGGATAGACGCCTTCCTGGCCGAGCATCCATACGCCGAAGCCACCGTTGCCGAAAAGCGGCAGGAAAGCCTGATCGAGCACGTTGAGGCCGCCTGTGAATGTGCCGAAGGCCGGCAGCACCAGCCGGAGGCGATTGCCGATGAAACAGGGCCGCCTGAGCGTGTGGCCATAGAGAGAGAGGCGGGCAGCGGGGTGCAGGTGCCCGGCGATTTCGTGGGTCGCGTGACCTTCGGTTGGCAAATGCACGAGGCGGAGGCCGCCGACTGCGAGCCCGTCCACGACCTCGCCGCCAAGCTCACGACCGATCTCGGGATCGTGGTTGCCCGTCACCCAGATCCAGCGGCGGTCCTCCTGCAGGATGCGCAAGGCCGCGAGATCGCCGGCAGCGATGCGTGTGGCCGCGCCGCCGTCATGCAGGCTGTCGCCGAGGGCGATGACAACATCGGGATCGTATCGCTCGATGACGGTCGCAAGGCGCTCCAGCGTTTCGCGCGTGTCGTAGGGTGGCAGCAGCGTCCCGCGCTCGGCGTGCGAGGACGCCTTCTCCAGATGCAGATCAGCGACGATGAGCGCGCGCTCGCCCGGCCAGAACAAGGCGCCCGACATGTCGGCGACGAGCTGCTTGCCGCAGATCGAGAGCGCCTGGGCAGCGGCATCGCTCATCCGCGCCCGCTCGGGGCTCAATGCGAAAACGCTCATCGGGCCTCCATGCTTCCGGGTCAGGTTCCGGGGTCCGCGGCTTCGGCGATCAGCTCCTCGGCCGCCTCCCTGAGCAGCTCCTCGGCGGACGCGCCGTGAACCGATTCGCGGCCGAGCTCGACGATCAACGGGACCGCCAGCGGCGATACGCGATCGAGCGCACTATGCCTGATTCTCCCCCTGATTCGCGCCAGGAAGCCGGCAAGGCGCTGGATATCCAGGAGGCCCGTGGCCGCGTCCTCGTAGGCTGCTTCGAGGAGAATGTGATGCGGGTCGTGACGGCGCAATACGTCATAAATGAGGTTGGTCGAGACCGAGAGCTGACGGCTGTTCTTCCTGTGGCGGGGCGCGCGTCGTTCGACGAGGCCGGCGATCACGGCGCAGGCGCGGAACGTGCGCCGCATGAGGCTCGTCTCGGCGAGCCAGGCTTCGAGGTCGTCGCCGAGCATGTCCTTGTCGAAGAGCTCGGCGAGGTCGAGTTCGCCATCCGCGAGCATCCGGCCGATGTCGCGCGCTGCCCAGACCGAAAGCGCGTAGTCGTTGGCGACGAACCCGAGCGGCAAGGCGCCGGCGCGATGCAGGCGACGTGTGAGCAGCATGCCGAGCGTCTGATGCGCGATGCGCCCCTCGAAGGGGTAGATCGCGAGGTAGTGGCGATCGCTGCGCGGGAAGGTCTCGACCAGCACTTCGTCCGCATCCGGGATCACTGAAACGCGTCGCTGGATTTCGAGCCAGTGGGCGACCGAAGGCGGCAGGCTCCGCCAGTGCGCCGGATCGGCGAGCATCCGCCGCACGCGCTCGGCGAGGTGGGTCGAGAGCGGGAACCGCCCACCGGGATAGCTCGGCACCTTGGGATCCTTGGCATTCGAGCGCGAGACGAGCAGCTCCTCGTCCGTCAGGCCTTCCATGCGAAGGATGTAGCCGGCGAAGGCAAAGGTATCGCCGGGGCTCAGCTCCGCGGCGAACTCGTCGTCGATCTCGCCGAGCATCCGCCCGCCCATCACGCCCTGCGCCGATCCGGGTCGCCGGCGGCGCGCGCCGACGAGGCGTACTTTGAGGAGCGGCTTCTCGACGATGGTGCCGACATTCATGCGGTACTGCTGAGCGAAGCTCGGATGCGTCAGCCGCCAGCGGCCTTCGGTATCGGGTTTCAGACGTGCGAAGCGCTCGTACTGGCGCAGCGCATAGCCGCCCGTCGCGACGAAATCGACGACGCGATCGAAGTCCGCACGCGAGAGGCTGGCATAGGGAAGGGCTGTACGTACTTCCTCGTAAAGGGCATCGGCATGAAAGGGTCCGGCGCAGGCCATGCCAAGGACATGCTGCGCGAGCACGTCCATGGTGCCCTTGCGGCGGATGATGGCGTCCTGCTCGCCGGCGAGCGCCGCCTCCAGCGCGGCGCGGCATTCGAGCACCTCGAAGCGGTTGGCCGGTACCAGGATCGCGTTCGACGGCTCGTCGAGGCGATGGTTGGCGCGGCCGATGCGCTGGATGAGGCGCGAGGCACCCTTCGGCGCGCCGAGATGGATGACGAGATCGACATCCCCCCAGTCGATGCCGAGGTCGAGGGTCGAGGTCGCGACGACGGCACGAAGCGTGCCGCGCGCCATGGCCGCCTCGACCTTGCGCCGCTGGCCGACGTCGAGCGAGCCGTGATGGAGGGCAATGGGCAGGCTCTCGGTGTTCGCCTTCCAGAGCTCCTGGAACATGAGCTCGGCCTGCATGCGCGTATTGACGAAGATGAGTGCGAGACGATGGCGGGCGATGGCGGCGAGCACGTCGGGAACGGCATAGCGCGCCGTGTGGCTCGCGATGGGCATGCCGCCTTCGGTTTCGAGGAGCATGATGTGCGGTTTGGCGCCGCCGCTTACGGTCACGACGTCGGCGAGCCGGATTGCCTGCTCAGGCGTCGTCTGCGGCGTGAGCCATGCGCGAAGCTCGCTCGGCTGGGCGACCGTGGCGGACAGGCCAATCGACATGAGGTTCGGCGCGAGTGTCCTGAGACGCGCGACGTCGAGCGACAGCAGGTCGCCACGTTTCGAGGGCGCGAGCGCATGCAACTCGTCGAGGATCAGTGTGTCGAGGTCGCCGAAGATATAGGCGGCGTCCGGGCCCGCTAGCAGGAGCGCGAGCTGCTCGGGCGTCGTGAGCAGAATTTCCGGTGGCTTGAGCCGCTGGCGTTGGCGCTTGCTCCGCGGTGTGTCGCCGGTGCGCGTCTCGACGCGGATGTCGAGGCCCATCTCGTCGATCGGCGTCAGCAGGTTGCGCGCGATGTCGACCGCGAGGGCCTTCAGCGGTGAGATATAGAGTGTGCGCAGGCCCGAGGCGCGGGCCGGCTGGTCGCGGTTTGCGTGCAGGGAGACGAGGCTCGGCAGGAAGCCCGCGAGCGTCTTGCCGGCGCCGGTCGGAGCGATGAGCAGCGTCGAGCGGCGCGCCTCGGCTTGGGCAAGGAGCGCGAGCTGGTGGGGGCGCGGTTGCCAGCCCTTCTGCGCGAACCAGCCGGCGAACGGCTGAGGAAGCACGGCAGCCGGCGCGGCTTTCCTGCGGGGCCGAGCCGTGCTCAATGGTTGTGATTTCGAACGCGAACGCATGGCCGCGAGCTTAGCACGGCGAGGCGTCGGGTACCTGCGGCGATCGGCCGGCTGGCTAACCCTTCATTTTGGGATCGAGCCAGTCGCGCAGGCTGTCACCGAAGAGGTTGAAGGCGAAAACCGCGAGCGTGATTGCGAGGCCCGGGAACAGGATCATCCAGGGCGCGGCCTTGTAGAAGTCGGCCGATGCGCCGGAGAGCATGAGGCCCCAGGCCGGTGTCGGCTCGGTGACGCCGAGGCCGAGGAAGGAGAGGCTCGCCTCGAGCAGGATGGCCTGGGCAATGAAGGCCGTCACCATGACGAGGTAAGGCGCCACGATATTGGGCGCGATGTGGCGCAGGATGATGCGCGTGTGGCCGTAGCCGGCGGCGCGCGCCGCGTCGATGTAGGGCATCTGGGCGATCGAGAGCGTCGATGAGCGCGCGATGCGGGCCATCTTCGGCACCATCGGGAGCGCGATGGCGATGATCAGGTTCATGTCGACGCCGAACAGCAGGTTCTTGCCGAGCACGGCGACGACGACCATCGCCAGCACGATGATCGGAAAGGCCAGCGTGATATCGACGATGCGCTGGATGATGTTGTCGATGCGGCCGCCGAAGTAGCCGGACGTGGCGCCGATCAGCGCTCCGGCCGTGCAGCCGAGGAAAGCCGAGAGAATGCCGACCGCCATGGCCGTGCGGGCGCCGTAGACGAGACGCGAGAAGACGTCGCGCCCGTACTGATCCGTGCCCATGGGGTGCTCGGCGCTGGGTGCGGCGAGCATGGCGGCAAAGTCGATTTCCTCCGGATGGAAGGGCGAGATCCAGTACGCGCCGAAGGCCAGACCGAAATAGAGCAGGATGACGAGGAAGCCGACGAAGCCCAGCGGCTGTTGGCGGATGAAGTGCAGCACGGGATTGGGCCGTCGCGGCCGCGCGATGGCCGCCGTCGTGGGGGTGATGACTGCGTCGGCCATGTCGTGCCTCCCGGCTCAGCTCAGGCGGATGCGCGGATCGAGCCATGCATAGAGCAGGTCGACCACGAGATTGACGAGGATGAACGACACCGCGATCAGGAGAACGAGGCCCTGGATCAGCGTGAAGTCGCCGCGGGTGGTGGCGTCGACGAACAGCTTGCCGATGCCGTTGATGTTGAAGACCTGCTCGGTCACGACGAGGCCGCCGATCAGGAAGGCGAACTCGAGGCCGATGACGGTGACCACCGGCAGCATGGCATTCCGCATGGCATGGCGGCGGGTGATGATGCGGCGGAAGACGCCTTTCGCGCGGGCCGTGCGGATGTAGTCCTCGCGCATGACCTCCAGCAGTGCAGAGCGCATCATGCGTGTCGCAACCGCGGCATAGCGGTAGCCGACCGAGAGCGCCGGCCAGAAGAGCGCCGCGAGATTCGCCCACGGGTTCTCGAAGATCGAGACATAGCCGATCTGCGGCAGCCAGCCAAAGATGGCAAGGAGCCCGAGGATGATGATCATGCCGAGCCAGAAACTCGGGATGGCGAGGCCTGAGACAGCGATGACGCGGACGGTGTAGTCGATCCAGGTATCCCGGTAGAGCGCGGATATCGTGCCAAGCGGTATGGCGATGACGACCGCAATGAGCGTCGCCATGATGGCGATCTGCAGGGAGACCGGGAAGCGCAACATGATCTCGTCGACAACCTTCTCGCCGGTCCACAGCGACTTGCCGAGATCGAGACGTGTCAGGCCCCACATGTAGTCGACGAACTGGTAGCCGATCGATTTGTCGAGGCCGAGGCGCTTGCGCTCGGCGATGATCGCGTCCTCGCTGACCGCGACGCCGTCCGCCCGCAGCTTCACGACGACGACGTCGCCCGGCATGACCCGGATGAGAAAGAAGACGGCGACGGCCACCCCGATCAGCGAAGGGATGACGAGCAGCAGGCGCCTCAGGACATAGCCGGTCATGGATGTGCGGTCTCGACCTTTGTTGACTATTCCCTCTCCCCGCTTGCGGGGAGAGGGCTAGGGTGAGGGGCGGCGGCATACGCGAGCGTCGCGCAAGGGTCCGCCCCTCATCCCGACCTTCTCCCCGTAAGGACGGCGAGAAGGGGAAGCTCCTGCTACTCATCGAGCCAGACGTGAGTGAGCTGCTGACCCGTGAAGTGGCTCGGCGTCAGTTCCCAGCCCTTGACCTTCGCGTTATTGACGACGATCCGCTGATACCAGAGCAGCGGGATATTGTAGGCCTGCGTCAAGGCGTGCTTCTCCAGCTCGTTCACGATCTTGAGGCGGGCCGCCGGATCGACCGTTCCAGACTGCAGTGTATAGAGCTCATCGATCTTGGTGTCGGTGTGCCGCGAGTAGGCAATCGCCGATACCTTCTTGCTCAGCAGCGTGTTGAACTGGGCATTGGGATCGTCGGTGAAGTCGGAGATGTTCTGCACGCAGACATCGAAGTTGCCGCTCTCCATGCCGTCGTACCAGAGCTTGGTCTCGACCTGTACGTGCTCGGTCTCGACGCCGATGCGCCGCCATTGATCGATGGCGAAGATGCCCGCCGGCGTGAAGGGCTGCGCGATCGTGCGGTTGAGCAGCTTTACCTTCAGATTGGTGACGCCGGCCTCCTTCAGGAGGCGCTTCGCTTCCTCGCGCGACTTGTTGATGTCGGGCCAGAATCCGGGGATCTGCTTCAATTCATCCTGGGTGATCGAGTAGGGCGAGCCCGGGCGGAAGACGCCGCTCACGCCTTTGATCAGCGAGACCTTGCCGAGGCTTTCCGAGCCGCCCCAGCGATCGATGGCGAGCGTCAGGGCCTGACGCACACGGACGTCGTCGAAGGGTTTGTGCTCGGTATTGAAGGAGAGCAGGATGTTGGTCGTCCATGGTCCTTCCTGCACAGTCACCTTGTCCTTCATCGCGGCGACGAGCTGATCGCGCTCCTGCGGCGTGCGCCCGCGGAACTCGGCGTCGAACTGGCCGCCCTGCATGCCGGCGACGACCGCGGTGCCGCGCACGAAGAAGAGGCGGAAGCCATCGAGATAGGGCCGCGGCTTATCCCAGTAGTCCTCGAAGCGCGTTGCGACCCAGTGCGAGCCCTTGACGTACTCGACGAACTTGAAGGCGCCTGTGCCCATGACCTCTTTCGAGGGATAGGTCGGATCCTTGGCGAGCTTTGCGGCGCTGTAGACGCAGTTGAAGGGCGAGGCGAAGTGCAGGATCATCGACCCATTCGGTTGCTTCAGCTTGAAGACGACCGTGAAGTCGTCCGGTGTCGTGATCTGCTGAATGTCCTGATGGACGGCCTTGCGCGAGGAGACCACGCCCTCCGGCGGGTTCACGATACGATCGTAGGTCGCCTTGATGTCGGCCGACGAGAACGGCGATCCATCATGCCATTTCACGCCGCGGCGCAGCTTGAAGGTATAGGTCAGGCCGTCCGGCGAGATCTCCCACGACTCGGCGAGGTCCCCCTCGATCCTGGTTTTGTCGTGCGGACCGACGGCCTTGAGCAGCGTCGAATACTGCGGCACGACCGGATGAATCATGGCGAAGGTCGTGGTGCCATGGCAGTCGGTCGTCGGCGGCTCGGCGACGGAGGCGAACTTCAGAATGCCGCCACGCTTCGGCGTATCGGCGGCCGCCGCCGGGGTCGTCATCAGCGCCGCGGCAGACAAAGCTAATGCTAGACTAGTCGCGCGTCTCATTTTTGGTTTCCTCCACTTCGTTCATTCTCTGGTCGCAACGCTTATTGATGTGCGTCGTTCTCGGTCGTGATCAGGCGTGAATGCAGGCGACCGTGTGTCCCGCGGCAAGCTCGCGCGTTTCGGGCACGGCCTTCTTGCATTCGGCAGTCGCCTTCGGGCAGCGCGGATGGAAGACGC
The DNA here is from genome assembly GCA_963205015.1 of Pseudomonadota bacterium. Taxonomy (GTDB): domain Bacteria; phylum Pseudomonadota; class Alphaproteobacteria; order Rhizobiales; family Hyphomicrobiaceae. The sequence goes on along the minus strand of CAUJKI010000198.1, from coordinate 7,875 downwards.
AGCCCGAGGGCGGATTGAGCGGGCTCGGAAGCTCGCCGGTAATGATGGTACGCGGCCGGGTGCGCTCGATGACGGGATCGGGTACGGGAGCGGCCGCGAGCAGTGCTTGCGTATAGGGATGGCGTGGATTGGCGAAGAGCGTGTCCGATGCGGCAAGCTCGACGATGCGGCCGAGATACATGACGGCGACGCGGCTCGAGATATGCCGCACGACCGCCAGATCATGCGCGATGAAAAGGTAGGTCAGGCCGAGCTTGCGCTGGAGATGCTCGAGCAGGTTGATCACCTGACCCTGGATCGAGACATCGAGCGCCGAGACGGCCTCGTCGCACACGATTACATCGGGCTCGACGGCGAGCGCGCGCGCGATACCGACGCGCTGACGCTGGCCGCCAGAGAGCTCGTGCGGATAGCGCAGCGCCATGTAGGGAAAGAGCCCGACGAGCTGCAGCAGCTCGGCGATCCGGTCCGCAATCCCGGCCCTGGGTATGATGTCGTGGACGCGCATCGGCTCGCCGATGATCTGGCCGACGGTCATGCGCGGATTGAGCGAGGAATAGGGATCCTGGAAGATGACCTGCATCTTCTTGCGCACGCCCGTCATTTCGGATCGGGAGAGCGCGGCAAGGTCGGTGCCGGCGAACAGGATCTCGCCGCCGGTCGGATCGTCGAGACGCAGCACCAGGCGACCGAGCGTCGACTTTCCGCAGCCCGACTCGCCGACGAGGCCCAGCGTCTCGCCCGGCATGATGTGCAGCGAGACGTCATTGACCGCCTTCACGTAGCGCACCGGACCGCGCAGGAAGCCGCCGCCAATAGGAAAGAACTTGGACGTGTGCCTGATGTGGAGGATCGGATCGCCACTTTCGGCTGCATGGATTGGTGTCGCAGTGCCATTGTCTTTGCGGGCAGCCTTCTCGAGCGCATCGATCTCGCCGGCGCGGTGGCACGCCGCGAAGTGCCCGTCTTCAATCTCCAGCAATGCGGGTACTTCTCCGCAGGCGTCGATTGCAAAACGGCAGCGCGGCCGGAAGCGGCAGCCCTCGGGAGGGTCGAGAAGGTTGGGCGGCGCGCCCTCGATGGTCGTGAGCTGGCTCGCGCGGCCGCGATCGAGGCGCGGCACGGCGGCCAGCAGTCCCCGCGCGTAGGGATGAATCGGGTGCGCGAACACGGCCGCGGCAGGGCCTGTCTCGATCAGTCGGGCGGCGTACATGACATTCACGCGATCAGCGTAGCGGGCGACGATGCCGAGGTTGTGCGTGATGATGATGACCGCGATGCCGAGGCGGCGCGAGAGATCCTTCATCAGCTCGAGGATCTGCGCCTGAATGGTCACGTCGAGCGCGGTCGTCGGCTCGTCGGCGATCAGCAGCTTGGGATTGCAGGCAAGCCCGATCGCGATCATCACGCGCTGGCGCATGCCGCCCGAAAGCTGGTGGGGATACTGCTCGAGACGGCTTTCGGGGTCGGTGATGCCGACCAGCGTCAGCAGCTCGATGGCGCGGGAACGTGCCTCGCTCTCGGGCATCTCGAGATGCATCGTGAGCGGCTCCATGATCTGCAATCCGATAGTGAGCACCGGATTGAGCGAGGTCATGGGCTCCTGGAAGATCATGGAGATCTCGCGGCCGCGAATGCGGCGCATCTCCTCCTCGTCGAGATTGAGGAGTTCGCGGCCTTCGAAGCGAACGGAGCCGTCGATGATGCGGGCCGTATTCGGCGGCAGGAGCTGCATCACAGCGAGCGCGGAGACCGATTTGCCCGAGCCGGACTCGCCGACGATCGCAACGATCTCGCCGGGCTCGACGACATAGCTCAGGCCTTCGACGGCCCTTACCGTCCCGTTGTCGGTGACGAAGTGAACGTGCAGGTTTTCGATGGCGAGCAGCGGACTTCCGGGCACGCTTCGGCGGAAGTCCGCGACCTCCGCGTCAGGCCTGCCGCCTGCGGTCTTTGCGACTTCGTCCTGCACGTGGCCCCCAATGCGGGTACGAGGCTGGCGCGTGCCGGCTCAGCCGTGACTAAGTCCGGACTATTGTCGACGATCGTCCGAGGGTGTTCAAGGTTTCTCTCCGCAGGATTTCTTTTGCACTGCACCAAGTTCAGCGCACGGCAGGTGAGTGTGGTGGGTTGCCGTGGTGCTGCACGCCGTGCGGCTGGCTTCGAACAGTGGCAGGTTCGGGCAGAAGTCCGGCACATCTTGCGACGTTGCTTCGCTTTCGAGCCAGCGCAGGCATGTGTCGGCGCTCTTGCAGAAAAGGCATCGGGCGCGCGCCTCGGCGTAGCATTGGCCTTGCTGAAGGCGTGCGAGTGCGACGGGGTCGACGCCGAGGCGTTCCATGATCTCGTGCATGCGTACTGCCTGGCGCTCGACGCGTCGATGCATTGGCCAGTCCATTGTCCGCCTCCCTCGGCTGACATGTCCGCACCTTCAGCAACAGGCCTGGCGGTCGTGCCTGTCATTGATCCCGATCAATGGTGCCATGCGGCCCATCCATTGCAGCGGCGGCCCGCCTGACGTCTAATCCCGGATGAAAGCGCGCAAAGCGCCATGTCTTGCCGGGAGGATAGTCCGTGAAGATCACCGAGGTTCGCACCCACGTTCTCGAGGCCCCGCTCTCCGAGCCCTTCGGGTGGTCCTTCTCGTCGACAGCCGTCCGCGCGAGCTGTCTCGTCGAAATCACATCGGACACGGGCGTGACCGGCTGGGGCGAGTGCTACGGGCCGGCGCGCATCAATGCCGCGATCATCGAGGCGCTGAAGGGACGTCTCATCGGCCGCGATCCATGCGCCACCGACGTCATCTGGATGGATCTCTACAACCACTTTCGCGATTATGGGCAGAAGGGCGTGGTGATCTCGGCGATCAGCGGCATAGACATCGCGCTCTTCGATCTCAAGGGACGGCACTTCAATGTGCCGGCTTCAACGTTGCTCGGCGGCGCAAACCGGACGTCCGTTGCCGCCTATGCGACCGGCACCTATCGCCGCGGCACGGGCGATCCGCTCGACTATGTGGTCGAGGAGGTGAAGGGCTACGTCCGCGAGGGCTTCAAGGCCGTGAAGCTCAAGATCGGCTTCGGGGTCGAGGAGGATGCGGCGCTCATCCGCGCGGCACGCAAGGCCGTGGGGCCGAGCATCGGCCTGATGCTCGACGCCAATCATGGCTTTGACGCATTGGAGGCGATTGCGCTCGGCCGCGCGGTCGCCGATCTCGACATCGGCTGGTTTGAAGAACCGGTAGTGCCCGATGATCTCGACAGTTATGTCGAGGTACGGCGCGGCCAGCCGATCCCGGTTGCGGGCGGGGAGTGCGAGTTCACGCGCTGGGGCTTCCGCGAGGTGTTCACGCGCCGCGCGATGGACATCGTGCAGCCGGACACGTGTGCCGCGGGTGGACTCTCCGAATGCAAGAAGATTGCCGACATGGCCGCAGCCTTTGGCGTGCGCTATGTGCCGCACGTATGGGGAACGGGCATCGGACTCGCGGCGGCGCTGCAGCTTCTCGCCGTGCTTCCCGACGTTCCGCCGCGCCACACACCCCGCGCGCCGATACTCGAGTTCGACCGTTCGGAGCACCCGTTTCGCCAGGCCGTGCTCAAAGCGCCAATCGAGCACGAGAACGGGCGTGTCGCGATTCCATCCGGGCCAGGACTTGGCATCGAGATCAATCGCGAGGCCATCGCGCGCTACCGCGTGGCCTGAAACCGACCGGCACGTGTATAAGATCGCGCCGGTCGGCGAGGGTCGGGGTCGTGCTAGAGCGGCTTGATCGCCACCTTGCGGAACTTCATCACGCCGGAACCGTGCTGCAGTGCGAGGTAGCCGTCCATAAGCAGCTCACTGCGGAGCCTCGAGGTTTCCTTCCCGTTGAGCGTCAGGATGACATCGCGGCCCTTGACCGTAATCTCGTAGGTATTCCACTTGCCGCCGGCCTTGGGCATCGGGTTCACTTCGGCGAAGCGAACGATGGCGCCAGTGCCATAGCTCGGATCCGGGCGCTGATCGAAGATGTTGGCTTCGTAGCAGTTGCGATCCGTAATCGTGGTCGGGTCCTGGCAGCGCAAGAAGATGCCGCTGTTGGCGTCGTCGCTGGACCAGAACTCCACGTAGACCATGAAGTCCTTGAGCTTTTCCTTGCTGACGAGATAAGCGGGGGTCTTGCTGGTCACCTTGTCGGCGACGATGGCACCGTCCTCGACGCGCCAGTTGGTCTCGCCGACCAAATTCCAGTCACCGAGATTCTTGCCGTCGAAGAGCTGGGTCCAGCCGTCGCCCGACTGACTCCATGCGGAGGACGGCAACTGAATAGCAGTGAATCCAAAGAGCATGAGCGCCGCCAGAGCGGCGCGTATCGATGAACGAGTCACGGTATTCCTCCCAGGGTGCGAATGCGGACGACTGTCCGCGGACGTTGACGTCTCTTGTTTCGCGAACCATTCCGTGCCGCGCGCCGACTCACTCCTCTCTGATTGGAACAGGCCCTTCGACCTGCGGCCATCGCGGTCCGCGGCAGGATCGTAGGGTCTTTCCGAAGGGCCGAAAAGGACGCACGCGCGCCCGAATGATCACCAGCGTGTGATGGCGCAGTGCAGCGGATGAATCCGCTCAGCGCATGACGCGACCGAGCGTTGCGGCCGCGACGCGGGCAGGCTCAATGCGTGGCACATCGGCGGAGAAGCGGCCCGAATAGACGAAGCGGATGAGCTTGATCTTCGTTTCGGCGGCTTCGTTGAAGCGGACGACAAAGTCCCCGGCACCGACGCGCAGGACCGTTCCTCTTATGCTCATGCCGTCCAGAACGATCGTCACGCTGCTACCCTCGGGCGCCGGAGCCGCGCCAGCGAGACGGGCGCCGCCGAGCGACACATCGATAATGCGCGCCTCGGCGAGATCGCCATCCACACCGATCAGCGCCATGCCGCGTGCGTTGAGTCGCTCGGAGGCACGCAGGCGCGGCTGCTCGATGCATACGATGCAGGCGATCGTGAGCACGACGATATTGTACCAGCTCCAGAAGAGGCAGAGGGCGGCAGAGTCACGCAGCTTGCTGCCATCCTCGAACACGAAGGCCCACACGAGCCCGCCAATCGTCAGCGCGAGATAGATCAGAAAGATGCGCATGAGCGGCCATTGGACGAAGCGGCGGCTGCGGTCGCCGCCTTTGGCCGTCACGTGGAACTTGTGGCCCTTGGGCTTGACCAGGCCGTGCGCCACCGCACGGGTGATCTGGGCGGCGGCGAGAAGCTGCGTCACGTCGGACATGATCGGCATGACGCGGCCGCGTGCCATCCAACCCATGATGGTGATCTGGGAAATGAAATAAGGGAGGTAATAGCCGAGTGTGTCCATGACGTCGGCCTGCACGGCGTGCACGTTGAAGATCAGGTACAGGATCGGAATGACGATCCCGAACAGGCGAAAGGCGTGCCCAGCCGACCAGTAGAGGAATGTCTCGGTCAGACTGATGCGGTCGATGAGCGAGAGGCCGTTCTTCGGGCGGAGCGGTCCGAGCGCGCCGCGGCAGATCTGCACGAAGCCGAGGGCCCAGCGACTCCTCTGGGTCACGTACTCCTTGAGGCCTTCGGGCGCGAGGCCGAGCGAGAGGCGCTCGTTGAGATAGACCGTGCGGTAGCCGGCGACCTTCATCTTCAGCGTGACGAGATAGTCCTCGGTGACCGACTCCGTCGGGAAGCCGCCGATCTGCCGGAGGATCGGGAAGCGGATCACCGAGGATGTCCCGCAGCAGAAGGAGGCGCCCCAGGCGTCCTTTGCCGCCATCACGACATCGAAGAAGTAGCGCTGCTCGTCCGGCCATACGCGCGCGAGCGAGAGATTGCTCTGCAGGGGATCGGGATTGATGAAATGCTGCGGCGTCTGGACGATGCCGACATCCTCCTCGCGGAAGAGGGCGAGCGCGCGGCGCAGGAAGTGCGGCGCCGGCACGAAATCGGCATCGAGGATGCTGATGAAATCGGGCGGCTCCGGGAGTGTTCCGACGTGGCGGAGGCCGTTGTTGATGTTGCCGGCCTTGGCGTGCGCGTTGTCGGGGCGCGTCAGGTAGTTGGCGCCGAGGCGGGCAGTGAGCGCCTCGAGCCAAGGGCGGCGCCCGTCGTCGAGAACCCAAACGCGATAGCGCGGATAGTCGAGGGCGAGCGCGCCGACGATCGTGCGCTCGAGGATCGCCTCTTCCTCGTTATACGTGCAGATGAAGACATCGACGAGCGGCAAGGGCGCTTGCGCCATGAGCCAGGGCTCATTGCGATCGGCATCGGGTGAACGGTTGGTGAGGCGGACCAGGAAGGTGAGGCTGATGGTTGCGCCGGCGACCACAAGTGTCTCCACGGCGACGAAAACGAGGCCCACGACGAAATCGATGCTGAGGCCAATGGGCGGCAGCGTGACGATCCACCGCCACGCCATGTAGCGCCACATGAGCACCAGCATCACCGCGACCATAGCTGCGCGGGCGCGCTCGTCCTCGGCCTTCAGCCAGGGCAGGACCACCCAGGCAAAACCCAGGACGAGAAATCCCGGCGCAAGAGCCTCGAAGAGCAGCGCCATGGCCTGGTGTCCCAATCCCGGAGAAGGAGCCTCAACTGCCGAACGTGACGCGGCCCGTGCGGCCGACGCTGCAGCGGCCCGCGGTGGACATCGCCGGCAGTGTCACGGTGACGCGGTACGGTTCCTTGGCGAGGGAGGCCGGCTGGATGGCGAGGTTGGCCGGAGCCGTTGCGACGCCCGTGAGGCTGACGATGTGGCCCTTGTAGTCGGTGCTTTCGCCGCGGAAGCGGAAGCGCGCCTTCTGGCCGACGCGGAGCTGGTTGTAGGCGGCTTCGCCGACGGTTGCGGTCACGACGAGGCCGGAGCAGTCGAGAAGGCGGACGAGATCCTGGCCGCGCACGACGGATTCGCCCGGCGCCGTCATGACCTCCCAGATGCTGCCGCTCACCGGCGCGACGAGGCCTGCTGCCGAGCGCTGGACGTAGCGCATGTTCTCCGCGGCAAGCTCGGTGCGGAGACTGGTGAGGCGCGCTTCGCGCTGGGTGATGTCAGCGGCGATATCCTTCAGGCGGAGCGCGATCTCGTCGGCGCGCTGGAGGGACTGCGGGCGGTCGTTGTAGCTGTCGCCGACGTAGACGCCGCGGCGCAGCGCTGACAGCTCGACGTCGAGGGTATTGCGGCGGTGGCCAAGAGCCTCGAGGGATTGCGCGGCAACGGTCGCATCGCGCCGGGCGCGTTCGAGGGAAACGACGGTGCCCGTGCCGGCATCGGCAAGGGCCTGAGCACGCTCCAGCGCCTGTTGGGCTTCCTCGTGGCGGGCGGTTGCGGCAGAGATCTCGCTGCGCGTCTCGGCCATGCGCGACTCGAGCTGGGCAATGCGTCCCACTCGGAAGGCCTCCGCATTGGCGGTGTGCTCGTCGTAGAGACCCTGCAGGCCATCGCGGCGGGCGCTGAGCGCCTTGATTTCACCTTCGAGCTCGGTGACGAGCTGGGCCACGCTATCGAGGCGGCCGCGATCAGCGCGCGGATTGACGATGCTGATCAGCTCGGCGCCAGGCTTCAGCTCGGTGCCGACGGGGATCTGCCCGAGCCAGGATACCTGCCCTTCGATCGGCGCACGCAGCGTGATGAGACGGGCGTTGATGACCGCTTCGGTACTCGTCGTCTGCATGAGCGCCTGCAGCGGCATCCAGCCGGCGACAACGACGAGGATGACACCAGCGAGTGTTTTCAGGATGCGCCGGTCGACGGTGCGGAGCTGGGGTAGGCTCTTCTTCGCTGCAGCGGCAGGGGCTGGGCTTGGCTGCGGTTCCGGCTTGGCTTCCGGCGCCGGCGCGAAGGCCTTGTCGAGCGCTGCGAGCCGTCCAAGTG
>CAUJKI010000197.1 GCA_963205015.1 Pseudomonadota bacterium | reverse complement strand
ATCACGGCGTAGTCGATGGAAATGTCCGGTTGCGCTAGAAAGCTTGCCTTGTCGAACAACACGACATCGCCAAGTTCCTTGAGGCCGACGAGGTGGGCGAGCGTGCCGCCGATCATGCCGGCGCCGACGAGGGCGATCGTGGAGCGCGCCATAGTGAGGGTCTCCTTCGCGACGAGCTGGAATGGATGCGCGATGCGCGAGGCGCGTCGGTCGGGCCGGTGCGGCGGCATCGTCGCGGTCGGATTAGCGGGAAACGCCCGGCCCGGCAAGGTTGTCCGGTGACATTCAGCTCTGCGGGCGGGGCCGGCAGCCCGCGTCAGTTAAGAAAGACTCTCAAACAGGCGCTTCTGGAGGGTCATGCGCGGTACGAGAGACGAGATCAGAAGGTGCTCGTGGAGCGTATGCGCACCATTGCCGTCGACGCCGAGACCATCGAGGGTCGGCACCTTGTGGGCGGTGAAATTGCCGTCGCTGCCACCTCCTGTAGAAAGGTCGTGGAGCTCGAAGCCGATCTCCGCCGCGATGCCCTTGGCGTGCGCGAAAAGGGAAGCGATGCCCGCGTTCTTCTCGAAGGGCGGGCGGTTGAGGCCACCGGTGACCGTGAGCTCGATCGCCGGGTTGTGCGGCTTCAACGCTTTGATGCGGCGATCCAGCTCCTCGCCGTCGGCGACGGTCAGCACGCGCATGTCGATCGTCGCCGAGCAGTGCTCGGGGACGACGTTGTCCGCCGTACCCCCCTTGATCTGGCCGACATTGAAGGTGATCCCCCGCGCATAGTCCGTCCAGCCGTCGATCGTGACCGCCTGGCGCGCGACCTCGGTGATCGCGTTGAGACCTTCCTGATGCTTGCTGCCGGCGTGTGCCGGCCGGCCCCGAGCGCTCATCACGTAGCGGCCGACGCCCTTGCGGCCCGTCACAACCCGCCCGCCGTCGCGCGCGGGCTCCGTGACGAGGACATACTTGGCGCGCTCCGCCTCCTGCTCGATGAGGCGACGCGAGGTGCGGCTCCCCGTTTCCTCGTCCGAGACATAGAGAAAGCGGATGGGGAGACCATTCGGGGTCGAACCCGCGGCAATGGCGCGGTAGGCGCACAGCGCTATATAGGCGCCACCCTTCATGTCGTAGATGCCGGGGCCGTAGGCCTTGTCGCCTTCGATACGGAAGGGGAGGTCCTTCGCGAGCGTGCCTTTGGGGTGGACGGTATCGAGATGGCAGAGGACGAGGATGCCCGGCCCGTCGCCACCCCAGGCCGAGGTGATGCGCAGATGGTCTCCGCGCCCTTCGACCCCTGGGATGCGCTCGACGCCGGCACCGGCCGCTTCGTATTCGGCGGCGCACTTCGACATCATGCGGTTGACGCCCTCGACGTCCGCCGTCTGGCTCTCGATCTCCACCCACTCGCGAAGGCCCGACAGGATTTCCTGCGCCGTGATCTCCATGTGCCCCGTACTCCCTCGACCGATCTGCCCGCCGTCGGGCAGCCTTTCTTACTCCTGCCGCACGGGGGCAGCATTCACGTTTCCGCGCGGCGTTTCGCCTCGCGCCACGTCACGAACAACGTCGAGCCGACGATCAGCGCCGCTCCGAGCCACGTCGACCAGCCAGGGATTTCGCTGAAGAAGATGTACCCCCACGTGACCATCCACAACAGCCGCACGTAATCCGCCGTCGTGAGCGTGCTGGCGTCGGTCATCTTGAGGGCCTGGACGTAGCAGAAATTGCCGATGGCCGCGACGGCACCCATGCCGACGAGCGCGAGCCAGGCTCCACTGCTCGGCATGACCCAGACCGGGATCATCGCCAGCCCCGCGATCGGCGCGATCATCAGCGGCTGATAGAAGGAGATGGTGATCGGCTGTCGGAGCGCGTCAGATCCTTGGCAATGAGCAGCGACATGGCCCACAGGATGCTCGATCCCACGGCCGCGACAGCCGCGAGCGATACCGTATCGAAGCCGGGCTTCAGCACGACCATGGCGCCGATCAGGCCGAGAACGACGGCACTGGCCCGGACGGCCCCCACAACCTCGCGGAAGTACAATGCGGCGCCGAGCGTGATGAAGATCGGGGTCGTGAAGCTCAACACGCCCGCATCGGCGAGCGGCACGTTGGCGAGCGCGTAGTACCACGTCCACATGGACGCAACGCCGATGGCGCCACGCAGGATCTGGAGAGGCAGGTTGTTCGTCCGCCATGCCAGCTTCCCTGGGCGGAAAACGAACGGGGCCGTCATCAGCAACGTGAAGAGCGCACGCAGGAACACGATCTCGATCGATGGGAGCTCAGCCCCCACGAAGCGCACGCCAAGATGAAGAAGGGAGGAGTTGAACCCGGCAAACAGCATCAACAGGACGGCGCCGACAACAACTCTGCGCTCGGCCGCCCTCACCGCGGCGGCCTCATGGCCGGTCATTGTCGCTAATTCTCCGCCCTTGCCGCCAGCACCCTCAGAACAGGCCGAGCACGCCAAAAAAGCCAACCGCCAGCGCGCCGGCGAACGCCAGCAGAAACAACAGCCATTTCATCGCCGCGCTCCCTCCCTGGGAGAGTGCCGCGCGGGCTGTGGCAGCTTTGCCCCTCATGCGTCATCGGGGCGCACCGCTCTCATGCCTGCTGAGCCGGGCGGCCCGCACCTGCACGACAGGCACTATGGCCGGGGCCGGCCCCCTTGGGAAGCCACGCGATTGACTTGCCAGCATGGCCCCCATATAAGCCCAGCACTCTTTCGGAGACATGGACGCACCGTTTCCGGCGACCGCGCCGAGGGACGGGGCGCCGATTGGTGTTGCAGCGGCCACGCCGCGCTTAACGAATGTGCCCGGTGGTCATGCCGCCGACGCGAGAATGGAGAACGTATCGTGAAGCGGACCTATCAGCCGAGCAAGCTCGTGCGCAAGCGTCGGCACGGTTTCCGCGCCCGCATGGCGACCGTCGGCGGCCGCAACGTCATCGCGCGCCGGCGCGCCAAGGGCCGCAAGCGCCTGTCGGCCTGAGGTCGACCCGGCGCCGCGCCTGCGGGGCGGATGCTTCGCAGCACACGGGGCGTCGCGGCGCAGGCAAACATGCCGGTGGCGCGGGCAGTGGCGCGTAGGGGCTTCGCGGTCGTTCGGCACTCGGACGCAGCAGATGGCCATCGCGACACTGAAGCAGCGTGCAGAGTTCCTCCGAGTTCGTGGCGGGCGGCGATGGTCTACGCCCGCTTTCGTTATCGAGATGCGGGCACGTTCCGGGAGCGATCGACCGATGAGGGCCGACATGGGGGCCGGAAGAGCCGGGCAGGAGCGGGACGAGGCTCCCGCGCGCTTCGGCTTCACGGCCACCAAGAAGCTCGGGAACGCCGTCGTCCGCAACCGTATCCGCCGCCGACTTCGAGAGGCCGTGCGGCTCGTCGCGCCGGATCAGGCTCGCGCCGGCTGCGACTATGTGCTGATCGCGCGGGAAGCAGCGGCGACACGCCCCTTTGCCGCGCTCGAGAAGGACCTCGTTGCGGCGTTCGCGGCCCTTCATGCACCGGCCGCTGCCGGATCACGCCAGAAGCGCGGCGACACGCTTAGCAGTGCCGAGACCGTATCGACGCGTGGCCGGGCCGGGCGCCCGGGCCCCGCAAGCGAAAGCTGACCCAATGATGCAGCACGACGATAACCAGAAGAACCTCCTGCTCGCGATCGTGCTGTCGATCGGCGTGCTGCTCTTGTGGCAGTTCTATTATGCCGGCCCGAAGATGCACCAGGAGCCCGAGCGCGTCGCCCGCCAGCAGCAGGAGCCGACACAGCAGGCGCCGGGCGCAGGCGCTCCGGCTCCGGGCCAGCCGGCGACACCGCCCGCT
>CAUJKI010000196.1 GCA_963205015.1 Pseudomonadota bacterium | reverse complement strand
GGCAATGACAGGCTTTCTGCCGCAGGAGGTCATCGGCAAGCAGAAACACGGCTTCGGCCTGCCGTTTGGCGTCTGGCTCAAGGAGCACGCGCCGCTACGCGAACTGATCTTCGGCCACCTGCAGCGGCTCGGCGAGCGCGGCATCGTCAGGCGGTCCTTCCTCGACAGAATTGTCAGCGAACACGCGGCCGGCGACTCTGGGTACTACGGCTACGCGATCTGGGACTTCGCGATGTTCGAGGCCTGGCTCACGGCACATCGCCCACGCGGACTCTGATCCGCGGGGCGGCGCCCGTCGTCAGATTGCTGGGCAGGCGATGAACGCCTTGCTGAAAATGACCTGGTCGTAGTCGAAGTTGAATGCCGTGGTCGTGAAGGCGGATCCATTGTGATAGATCGCGAGGATCAGCGCGTTCCAACCGGGGAGCGATGGCGCGCCCACGCTGTTGGTGCCGCCGTCGAACCCCTGCGTGTAGGTCACATCCCAGATCTTGGTATAGGACGTCTCGCCCTCGTGCGCGGCCCACACTTCGACGCGCGTGCGGTTGTCGCCCGTGCCGCCGGCGGTGCCCGGCGTCACGTGATAGAGCAACGTGTCCCAGCCGCCGGAGTACCGCCAATTGAGCGTCGTGTTGGCCAGCGCAACGGTGGCGTTGGGCTGACCGCCGCTCAGGCTGTTGAAGTTCTGGCCCGAGTAGACGTTGTGGCGCGAGCGCGTGCCGACCGCGTCGCCGTTCGAGGCCGACTGACCGTAGGTCACGAGCTCCTGCGCCGTGTATGAGCTGTTCGTGGTCGTCAACCAGACCAGTTTGCCGGTAATGTTGTTGTAGTTGGCCGAATCGGGCGGACGGCCGGGCGTTTCCGCGCGACGCACACGCACCTGTAGCCAGAAATCCGAACCCTGGAACCGACCAGGATGGGACGCCTGATGTGCGGCGTTCATGTACCAGCCCGGATTGGGCTGATTGCCCCAGTTGTAGAGTGTCGAGCTGCCGTTCGAGACGGGGAAAGCGACCGGTGCAATTGTGCCCCCCGCGCCGGGATCGTCCATTCCTCGCCCGTTGCCCGCACCGGTCAGGGCGTTGAACGGCCGGTGCCAATACGAACCCCCGCGACCTTCCGCACTGCCGAGCGGGTACGTGAGGCGCATGAACCCGCCACCATCAGCACCACCACTCGCCTGGTGCATGACCAGTTTGCCGGCTGCCGTCGCCGCATCCGGGTCGTTGCCGCCACTGTATCCGCCGGTCCATCGAAACTGATCAACCTCAGCCTTGGAGTCGAAATTGTGGTACCAGACGACGCCCGCTCCGGCGATGCGCGCGGCCCAATCGGCCGCTGCGGACGGACCGGCACAGGTCGTCGACGCGCTCGTGCCCCCTCCGGCACTGACACCGGGCGGCGGGCACGGCCTCGACTGGCCCAATCCCACGACGGGAACCGCGGCTCCCGCCATTGCGGCGGTGGTCACCAGGAAATCTCTACGCTTCATCGAATTGCTCCTACGGCGTCGCACGCGGCCACTGGCACGGTTGCAGTTTCCTCCGTACCAAGCCACCCATCAAAGTGGAACTGGTACCTAAGTTAGTGAACCAGCCCACAAATTGCACGATGTCGCCAGATGCACACAGTCACGGGCTCCGTCCGGACTCATCATCAGGGCGGTTAGCCGCGGCGGCGATAGGAAGCCATGTACGAGCGGGTGATCCGCCACGGAAGCCTTGAGGCCGGCGAGTCGCAGAAGCTGACGCGGGGCAGAGCGAAAGGATCCGAATTGCGCATCGCACAGCTCCACTCGGTGGAGACCGCAAGCTCGAAGCCCGCCTCACAGGCAATCCGCATATGGGACGTATTAAAGTCGCGCCCCGGCCGACCATTCGGATAGGCGAAGGACACCGGACGCCGACCGACAACCCGTGCGAGCCAATCCGCGCCATCGGCGATCTCGCGCCGGGCTTCATCCTCGGGCAGTTTCGCGAGGATCGGATGGTTGACTGTGTGCCCGCCGACGTCGATACCGGCCTCCGCGAGGCGATGCAGTTCGCCCTCGTCCAGCATCAATCGCGGCGGCGCCGCGGCGGCGATCCGGCGATACAACTCGAGTGCGCCGCTCCAGCGCTCATGCAACGGCCGGTATTTGAGGGCTTCGAGCACCCTCGACACGTACGGGGCGCGCTCGGCCAGGGGCGGCAACGCCACGTTTCCGAGGCCGACCGTCGACAGATCCATCGTCGCCGGCGCCCTCCGTACTGCCTCGATCACGAGGTCGTTCCACATGATGCCGGCTTCGATCGCGTTCTGCATGACGAACACGGTCGCCGGCAAGCCGTGCCGCTGTAGTGCCGGCACCGCGACATCCAGGTTGTTGCGATACCCGTCGTCGAAGGTGATGCAGACCGCCGCAGGCGGCAATGTGCCCTCGCGCAGCCGCCGCGCGGCTTCGGGCAGCGGCAGGACTGAGCAGTGCGTCGCCAATATCGCCATGTGCGCGGCAAAGCGTTCGATATCCGGTTCGCTCGGCAGCAACGGGTCGGGACGCTCGAGCACGCGGTGGTAGGTCAGCACCATCAGCCGCGCGTGCTTTCCACCCGGTGCCGCGAGGCGCAGAAGTTTTCGCGACAGGAACGCACTCACGACTTGCGGCTCCGGCTCAATGCGCCGAGGCACGCGCTCTCGAAGCTGCGGGCCGCCACGACATAGCCACATTTTTCCTCGACGAAGTGCCGCGCCGCCTGCGACATCGCGAGTCGTCTTTCGTGATCTCCGAGCAGCGCCACGACGGCATCGGCCATCGTGTTCGCGTCGTCGACGACGATGCAGTTCAATCCGCTTTCGACCGGCAAGCCCTCCACGCCGATGGTTGTCGAGACGACCACGGGCCCCATGGCCATCGACTCGAAGACTTTGAGCCGCGTGCCACCACCGACCTGCAGCGGCACGACGGACACTGCCGCACCACCAACGATCGGGCGCACGTCGTCGACGAAGCCCGTGAAGCGCCAGCGCAGCCCGCGTCGCGCGGCTTCGGCGACGAGCGCGGCGGGAGGCGCGCGCCCGACGACCGTCATGGTTGCGGCGGGCACGCGGGCGACGATCGTCGCCCACACCTCGTCCATGAAATAGCGCATGGCCCCTTGGTTCGCGAGCCAGTCCATCGAGCCGCAGAATACGATGTCCACATCACGCGAGGGCGCCGTATGGTGGAAGAATTCAAGATCGACCCCAGTCGGAATGACGTGCGCGTCACGCACACCATAGTCCCGCTCGAACAGGCGGCTATCCTCCGCCGAGACCGCCACGACGACGTCGAACCGGGCGAGCGTCCGCGCCTCGTAGGTCCGCATTTTGCGCAGCTGATTGCGCCAGATCGCACGCATCCCAGCGCCGCGTGCGACTTCGAGATGGCGGGCAAAGATCTGCGCCTCGACATTGTGCGTGAAGATGACCGACGGCGTATCGAGCCTCG
>CAUJKI010000195.1 GCA_963205015.1 Pseudomonadota bacterium | reverse complement strand
GGCTATCCCTGGTACGCGATCGATACGCCCGAGCACAAAGCCTTCCTCGCGGCCTATCAGGCGAAGTTCGGCGACTATCCGCGACTCGGCTCGGTCGTCGGCTATGCGGCCATGATCTCGGTCGGCGAGACGCTTCGGAAGGCCAAGTCGACGGATGCGGAAGCGATCGTTGACGCTGCGAAGGGGCTCGAGCACATGACGCCGTTCGGCCGGATCTCCTATCGACCGATCGACCACCAGTCGACCATGGGCGCGTACGTCGGAAAGATCGGCCTCAAGGACGGCAAGGGCGTGATGGTGGACTGGCGCTACGAGCCGGGCGATCGCCATCTGCCGCCGGACGATGTGGTGAAAAAGTTGCGGCCGCAGTAGCTGCGTCGTGTAGGCTTGTCGTAAGCGACGCGCCGTGACCGCCGCCGGTCACGGCGGTCGTCTATCATAGGCCGGGTCGCCATGGTCGCCTCCTTCCTCATCCAGACGCTTAACGGGCTTGCGAGCGCGTCGCTGCTCTTTCTCGTCGCGCTTGGCCTGACGCTGATCTTCGGCGTCACGCGCGTCGTGAACTTCGCGCACGGCTCGTTCTTCATGCTCGGCGCCTATCTGGCCGTGAGCTTTCACGGGGCCGTCGGCGGGGGCGTGCTCGGCTTCTGGGGTGGCGCAATCTTCGCGGCCCTCGCGGTCGGCGTCGTCGGGGCGGCGGTCGAGCTGACGATCCTGCGCCGCATCTACCGCGCGCCTGAGCTGCTGCAACTTATCGCTACCTTCGGCGTGGTGCTCCTTCTGAAGGACGTCGTGCTCTACACCTGGGGGCCCGAGGACATCCTCGGCCCGCGCGCGCCGGGCCTGACGGGCGCCGTCTGGATCTTCGACAAGCCTATTCCGCAGTACGATCTGCTGCTGCTGGTGCTGGGCCCGCTCATCGGGCTTCTCGTCTGGCTGTTGCTTACGCGCACGGACTGGGGCACGCGCGTGCGCGCCGCGACCGAGGACCGCGACATGGCGGCCGCGCTCGGCATCAATCAGGCGCTCATGTTCACGGGTGTCTTCGCGCTCGGTGCGCTGCTCGCGGGCCTTGCCGGCGCCCTTGCGCTTCCGCGCGAGCCCGCGAACCACAACCTGGACCTGACGATCATCGCCGACGTGTTCGTCGTGACGGTCGTCGGCGGGCTCGGCAGCCTCCCGGGAGCCTACGTCGCCGCTGTCATCATCAGCGTCGTCAAGGCGTGGTGCATCGGCCTCGGCGACGTTCACCTGTTGGGGACGGTGTTCTCGTTCTCGAAGCTGACGCTGGTCGCCGAGTTCATTGTCATGGCCATCGTGCTGATCATCCGGCCCTGGGGCCTTTTCGGTACGCCGCCCCCGCCGCAGCGGGTGGCTGCCGCATCGATCCTCCTCGTGCCCATGCCGGACGTGAGGCGCCTGTGGCCGCTCGCGCTGGTCATCCTCGTGCTCATCGGGCTGCCGCTCATCGCTGACCGCTTCACGATCGTGCTCGCGACGGACATCATCGTCTTCGCGCTTTTCGCTGCGAGCCTCGGTCTCATCATGGGCGCTGGCGGGCTGGCCTCCTTCGGCCACGCCGCCTACTTCGGTGCGGGGGCCTATGCCGCCGCCGTCGCCGCCAAGGCAGGTGCGCCTTTCATCGTCGCGGTGCCGGCGGGCGTCGCATTCGCCGGCGCGCTCGCGGTGCTCTTCGGCTGGTTCTGCGTGCGGCTCACGGGCGTTTCGCTCGCCATGCTCACGCTCGCTTTTGCTCAGATCACCTGGGCCATTGCTTTCCAATGGGACAGCGTGACCGGCGGCAGCAACGGCCTCGTCGGCATCTGGCCGCCCGAGATGCTCTCGGGCAAGACCGCCTACTACTTCGCGACGCTGCTGCTCGCCGGCGCCGCGATCCTGCTCATCTGGCGCTCGGTCCACGCGCCGCTCGGCTATCTCCTGCGGGCGTCACGCGACTCGCGCATTCGCGCCGAGGCCGTCGGGGTCGACGTGCGCATGATCCAGTGGCGCGCGATCATTCTCGCCGGTGCTGCGGCGGGGCTTGCCGGTGCTCTCTACGTCTTCTCGAAGGGTTCGCTCTCGCCGGACGTGCTCTCTATCCCGCGCTCGGTCGATGCGCTCGCCATGGTGCTGATCGGCGGTGTGCAGACGCTCGTCGGGCCGGTCGTCGGCGCCGTCGTCTTCATCATGCTCCAGGACTGGATCGTGCGCGCAACGCCCTACTGGCACGCCGTGCTCGGCCTGACGCTCATCCTCATCACCATCATCTTCCCGCAAGGGATCGTCGGGACGCTGCGCCAGTGGCGGCAGAGTCGGGAGGATTTGCCTGGAGTGGCGCCATGACCGCACCCGTGCTCGCCGTCGAGGAGATCGGGAAGTCGTTCAAGGGCTTTCGTGCCGTGGAGCGCCTGAGCTTCGAGGTCGTTGCGGGCGAGTTGCTGGCCCTCATCGGCCCCAACGGCGCCGGCAAGACCACGACATTCAACATGATCAACGGCCAGCTCCTGCCCGATCATGGCCGCGTGCGGATCGGTGGCGAGGACGTCACCGGCCTTCCCTCCCGCGCGCTCTGGCGGGCCGGCGTCGCGCGCACCTTCCAGATCACGCAGACCTTCGGCTCCATGAGCGTCGCCGAGAACCTGCTCGTTGCGATCCTCTCGCGCGAGAAGGCCGCGAGCCTTGTCACCAGCGTCGAGAAGCCCTACGCCGACGAGATCCAGGCGCGCCTCGCTGAAGTCGGCATGGGGCACGCCGCCGAAACGCCCTGCTCCGTCCTCGCCTATGGCGATCTCAAGCGCGTCGAGCTGGCGATCGCGCTCGTCAACGATCCGCGCCTGCTGCTTATGGACGAGCCGACTGCCGGTATGGCTGCGCGCGAGCGCGGCGCGCTCATGCGCCTCGTTGCCGAGCGTGCCCGCCAGCGGCGCACGGCCGTACTCTTCACCGAGCACGACATGGATGTCGTCTTCGGCCATGCCGATCGCGTCGTCGTCATGAACCGGGGCCGCCTCATTGCCGAGGGCACGCCGGAGGACGTCCGCGCCGATCCGCTCGTGCGCGAGGTCTATCTCGGCGGCGCGGCGCTCTCGGCGATCAGCGGCGGCATCTGAGGGGCGGGATATGGCACTGCTCGAGATCCGCGACCTCGAAGCCTGGTACGGCCGGGCACAGATCCTGTTCGGCGTTTCGCTCGCCGTCGAGGCAGGCGAGGCCGCTGTCCTGATCGGTCGCAATGGCGCCGGCAAGTCGACGCTCATGAAATCGGTCATGGGCCTAGAAGCCGAGCGGCGCGGTACCATTCGTTTCGATGGCGCCGACCTCATCGCCGTGCCGACGCACCGCATCGCGCGGTGCGGCATAGGCTATGTCCCCGAGGACCGGCGCATCTTCATGGATCTCACCGTGGCGGAGAACCTGGCCGTGGGGCGCTTGCCTTCAGGCAACGGCGAAGTCTGGACGCCCGAAGCGGCTTTCGAGCTCTTTCCGCCGCTCGCCGCTATGCGCGAGCGCAAGGGCGGCCAGATGTCCGGCGGCGAGCAGCAGATGCTG
>CAUJKI010000194.1 GCA_963205015.1 Pseudomonadota bacterium | reverse complement strand
CCATTGATGCATCTGGCCAAGGAAGCTTGGTGGCAGTACCCACACGGAGGTCAACACTCAAGCCGGCGTCTCGCGCCCGTTTCCGGCCAAGCTCGACCAAGCGTTCGTTGATGTCGAGGCCGAAGACGGAATGATTGTCCTGCGCCCAAAGCAGGCACTGGGTGGCGGCCCCACAGCCTATGTCGGCGACTTTCAAAGGACCGTCTGGTAAACCAAAATGGCGGGCGACGCGTAGTACAGCACGCTTGGTGGACTGAAAGCGCTCAACTGTTGACTGCTTCGCACTCTCTGACGCGTAGTACTCATAAAACGCATCTTCATTCTTCTTCATTTGAGAAACCCACTAAATTTCGGTAATCCAAAGGTTGCAAGTAATTCGCGGCTTGAGCGCGAGACAATTTAACTGGCCAGAACGCAGCAACGGACCTAGCGCTCGCCGATCGTGTTCTGCATACGTTGTAACGATTGGCTGATTGAATCATGTTCCTCGGTAAGCTCGGATGGCTGTTGTTTTCTCGAATCTGCCCCCAAGCACTGATAATTACCTGTTTATTGAGAAACATGTGGAAGCCTTTCTTCGCCAGCATAATCGGTGAAAATCTGACAAGGGGCATCTCCGCATATCCAATCAATCGAATGCCATGCAGAATTTGGCACTTCGCCCGTTCGGCTCGTTGTGTGACTCCGATCACAGCGCAAGGGCCAAATCGTCGCCATTTGGCAACGCCCAAAGGCGCGATTCTGACGCCGATAAGCGGTATCTTTGGTCTCCGCTAGTCGTTGCCTGCAGTCGTATCATATTCGAGTTGAGAGCCACGCGATATGAAGGGTAGGAGATGCCACCGCAGCAGCGCTGAAGTCACTGGCGCCAAGCGTCAATTGTTGGGATTGAATCGAGTATCGTATTGCGTGCGATGGGCGCATCGGCATTTTGGGCGGGCTAGGGAAGGCTTCAGGGTTGCGCTGCACTGTGCGCGGCGGCCCGAGTTTGGGTTGTTCGTATGTGCGGACCCGCATCCTTTGAGGATGCCAAAATATCCGCCGTGCTGTTCTGCATCTTCGGCTCAATCGCGAACAGGCATGCTGGCAAACACGTCGGAATCGACGTGTCTGGGAAGGGCCTATACGAGTAGATTCTGTGAGGAGCATTCAAGATGAAGCGCCGTGATTTTCTTGCTACTTCCGTTGGCACCGCCTTAGCCGCGAGCTATGGTCTCGCGAGGGCCCAAGGTGCGCCGTGTCCTCCGCCAACGCTGGGGTCGGACGGCGGGGAAAGTGTGCAAAATCCATGCACAGCATCTGCCAACGGTGCCGCTGTGGATCGCAATACGATAAGACTTGTCGGCACCAATTCGGAAGACAGCGTGCGCCCGCGTTCGCACTCGACTACGCAATGGCAAGAGAGTCTTTTTGCCTCGTATAGCGGCGGATCATTTGTGCCGGGATGGGGCACGCATGGTGCCTACGTGATCTGTGGTACAGGTGGGCATAGAGTGCCGGAGAACTATGACGCTGTCTTGTTCGATTTCGCCGACTATACATGGAAGTATTTGCCGAATTCGAACGGGGTAGCGGCTAATCCGACACCGCTTGAGCCCGGCAATACGACTGCGTCGCCTTACTACGAAATACCTGGAACCCAAGTGCCTGCGCCGGCGCATGTTTATCAGCATCAAATCGGCGTCGGAAATTCTGTCTACTGGGTGTCGAACGCATTTGCGACCACGATTGCAGCGGGTGGCAACTATCTACACCGTTGTACGCTTAATGCAAATCAAACCTGCACATGGTCGAGGGTAGCGTCGAATCCCTTCAATGCTGCGTTCTCAGGGTTCGGCGTTTACGGGGGAGCTGCCTTTGCTGCAGCATTCCACGATGCGACGCGGAATCGCCTTTGGTTTATGAACGCGATGACATCTTGGGTCAGTACGATACCATGGATAACACTCGACGGTTCGAACTGGACTGGCACAGCGATTAGCTCGCTCACGCCGACAAACACGGACAGTGGTGTGTTAATCCATGACCCAGATCAGGATTGCATCTTTGCTGGGCTTCCGAATGGTCAACTGTATCGACTAAGCC
Source organism: Pseudomonadota bacterium (assembly GCA_963205015.1). Taxonomy (GTDB): domain Bacteria; phylum Pseudomonadota; class Alphaproteobacteria; order Rhizobiales; family Hyphomicrobiaceae. Next base: position 4,479 of record CAUJKI010000194.1, on the reverse strand, counting down.
TTTCCGGTTCGCCGCTTTCGGGCTGGGCACCCGTGTCATCCACAGGATTACTCGAGAGCGGGCTGTCGGGTGGAAGCGGCGAGTCTCTTTCTAATCGCTGGTCAAAGTATTCGGTTGCGAATGGTGGCGATGGGAATTTCTATACGTATCGGGACAACGGATCCCGGATTATCAAGCGCTTCAATCCAACTACGCGGACATTCTCGGACGTTGCCGTGTCAATTGGAGCGGATATGCCAAGAATCAATCCCGGATCGAGGCTGTATTCAAATCAACCGCAACACTTCACCCGCTTCTGTTATGTGCCGGCGCGCAAGTGCTTTGCGTGGATTCCCGGCAACGGACAGCAGGTGGCATTGCTTCGGCCGTAAGTCGAGATTGTATGGCTCTGTGCGAGACGCAATTGTTCCCTGTAAGGACAGGATTTGCTCTTGTGTCGCTATCGGATACTCGGTGTGCCAATGTGACGAACATTGCAGAACATTGCTTCGCTAACCATCGGAGTCAACAAGAAACCGATCAGTCGGGTAATGCGGTAAGTACATGGGTCGCCCAGCGATTAACCCGGCTTGAAACCGACTCCTTCGCCGTTCTCGTCGCTGCTGGGATAACGCGGAGGCTTGCGACAAGCGCCAGTAGCCAAATCTGAACTTCCGATTTAAGGAAGTCTGCAAACTGCCCACCGATGAAGACCACCACCAGACCGGCGCATGCGGCCGCCATCATGCAGACATCGAGCAGTGGCCGTCTTGCGTTAGCCCAACGCTTGGCGACCAGGCAGGACTTAATCACCCACAACCACAGCATCGAGAACATGATCGCCCCGGGGAAGCCCTGCTCCACCAAGGTGCTGATGAACGTATTGTGGGACGATCGAGCCCCTGATTCAGTCAGGTAAATTGAATCGAGGTACTTGGGGCTGAGGGTCGCAAATCCTCGGTGGCCTACGCCGAGCGGGTGCGACGCGAACATGCGGAGACCTGCCTTCATCTGCACGATCCTGCCCTCGGCGCTGTTGTCCAGAGTCTCCTCCTTGTTGACGGCCGCCTCCATGGTCTTCATCCGCTGCCAGAACGCGTCCGATGCGACTGCGCCGAAACCCAGGATGCCGAGAAAAGCCAGCGTATAGAAGAAGCGGGTATTCTCCTTAGGCCGCAGCGCGAAAATCGTGACCCCACCCATGAAGAGCGCGAGGAACGCCCCGCGGCTACCGGTCAGAACGACCATGTTGAGAATAAGCGGCATGGAGATGAGGGCTGCGTATCGTCTCCAGTCCCGCTTCGCGAAGATCAGCATCGCACCGACGACTGCTATCGCAGCCGCGTGCATGCCGAGCGTGTTCGAATCATCGATGCCTGACCCGCCGACACCATCGAGCCTCCCCCCCGTGGTACCTGTCCCGAGCGCGACGAGCCCGAGGTACAGGCAGCCAAGCACATGCGCCAACAGAAAATCAGCGGTCAGCAGCGGAGTATCAATCAGTCGATACACCATGTAATACACGATGATGAACTTGGTGAAGATCATCGCGCATTCGTGATGCAGCACCGGATCGATCGCCCACGGACTCTGGATCCAGAGCCATGCGGTGTAAGCGAGCAAGAATACGCCGGGAAAAGTTTTGTACCACGGCGTGCGAGCCGGGTTAGGCTTCAGCCGCAGCATAGCGATCGCCGTAACGACCGCGGTCAGAAGCGACCATCGCAAGTCGGGCAGGCCCTGCCCCCACCAGCGATGCGGCGCATCGAGATAGAAGACCGCGATATAGGTGTAGAGGCCATAGATCGGGTGGCGGAAGAGCGCCATCCCCATACCGATGACGAAGCACAGCAGGAATATGACTGCCGTCAGCGACACGACGCGCCACCAAAATGCCGTGCGAGCCAACTACTACAGTGGCGATTGCATTCCTCGAGGTACCTGGCCTGCGAGAAAGTGTGGTCGGCGTCAGCCATGTCGACAACCTCCACGCCGCTGCGCGCGAGTGCTCGCCGCCACCCGGCATCAGACCGGCAACGCGCGCGGAATTCGTCGGTGGTCAGATCGCGGCCGCTCTGCACGATCAGTACCGGCCCTATGTAGTGCTCGAGACCTGAGCGCATGGACTCGATGAACCCCCCGGCTTGAGGTTCAGCAGACCGCTTTGCGGCCCGCGCGAGATTGCCGAACAACGACCTGGCCGACCCGATGAAATCGAAGCCGCCGCCGACGAGTTTGCGCCAGAAATCGGCCTGCAGCAGCCTCGTGACATAGTAACGCCTGACCACGACCGCGGCCTGCGACTGTTCGGATCGCACCCACGGATTCATCAGGATGAGGCCCACGACACGTGGATCCGAGCGGCAATACATCAGCGCGGCGGACGCAGCGTCGCACAGGCCGAGGAGCACGACGCCGCGCCGTGGCTGGCAGGCGGTCTCGATTCCGTCGATGGCTGCGCGTATGTCGTCCGCGACGTGTTCGAAGCCCGCGTAGTCGCCGTCGCTGTCGCCCATGCCGCGATAGTCGAAGCGCAACACGGGGAAGCCCGCGGCTGCCAGTGCGCGGGCACTCGACACGAATTGCCGGTGGCTGCCGACACGGTACTGCGGCCCGCCGACGACGACCAGCACGGCAACGTCACTTTGCTCGCCTGCGGCGCGGTGCAGGACGCCGATCAGCGCGCTGCCCTGACAGCGAAACACGAGCGGCTCCACCACCCCTGCGACCACCCTCATGAAGCCACCACCAGCGCCGGATTCGTCACGATCTCGGTCGCCATCCAGAAAGGCTCGCCTTGAACCTGCGCATGATCGACCCGGCAGCCGATGGCGCGCGCCTGCTCGAGCGCTCGCTGCGTGCCCGGAGTGACCGGTGCCGCGGCGTCCGTGACCACTTCCAGCCAGCGGATCGGTGGAAACGAGGCAGTCAGCTCGGTGTGCAGATTGAGGGCATCGATATCCGCGCACAGGGCGCCCGACAGCGCGTAGCCCGCCACTTCCAGCGTGTCGCCCGCTTTCAGCCGGGCACGCAGCTCGGCGGCGCTTTCACCGCTGCCCTGCTCCATGCGCGAGGCCATGACGCGAATACGCAGGAACTGGTCGATCAGGCGTGCGCCGCTCACCGCGGGCTGCCAGAAAATCGCGTGGGAAAGCTCGAGCGCTTGCCGGCGCACCAGGGTCGCTGCGAGCAACGCGCCGAAACGGATGCCGAGCACCGACGTGACGCGCCAGCCAAGCGACGCGCTCCACACGACGGCTGCTGCGAGATCGTCGATCCAGCGCTCGACACGTGCTTCTGCGAACTCGCCGTCGCTATCTCCCGTTCCGGCGAGGTCGACGCACAGCACGCCCCTGCCCTCGCTGCACGAGTGCCGAGCGAAGTCGCTGACGATGCGGCGACTCTTGTTCATCTCTTCGGCGAACGGCGGCACGACCAGCGTGCACTCGCCCGTCGCGAGATCGGGCGTACGAAGCAGCGCAAACAGACGGCTGCCCGCGGCGTCGAGGAACTCCGCGCGCAGGCCGTCCGCAATCACTGCCCGAGCTTGTCGGCGAGGAAGCGGGCCAAGGTGCCGACGGTGGCGAATGTATCCGCCGAGATCTCGTCGTCATCGACCTGGATGCCGTACTGCTCCTCCATCGTCGTGATCAGGGTGACCACGGCCATCGAATCGAGCTCGGGGATCGCCCCGAGCAACGCACTGCCTTCGGTGAGGCGATCCGCGCGCTCGCCGAGCTGCAGGGACGACCTGAGCAGGTTCCTGACGCCATCCAGAGTATCCAAGAAACATCTCTCCCATTGGCTGGTGGACATATTGTAGCGGCCGCGACCGGGTCGACCGCACACTGGTTCAAAGTTTGCTAAGGTCCGCGATTACACAGTTGAGCAGCAGTCGATGACCCAGATTTTCGGATACGCGGGTCGGTGGGCGACGCACGACCCCGCCGCGTTGCGCATGCACGCGCCCGCAGGCCTCGATACCGCCGAGATTGCGCCCGCCGGGGTGGTGATCGCTGCCCGCGGCGCGGCCCGCAGCGGCGACCTGCTGGTCGTCGTGCGCGGCCAGCCCGTATGGACTCGCAGCGGTCGTTACACGCGGGACGGCACGGGCAGCGAGGGGCTGCTCGCGGCCTATCAGGCTCGCGGGAAGGCGTTGCTCGAGGATCTGCGCGGCCGCTTCTCGCTCGTGATCGTCGACGGTGGCCGACGTGAGGTACTGCTCGCGATCGACCCGATGGGCATCGAGCGCCTGTGCTGGGCGGTCGTCGGCAACGGTCTGGTATTCAGTGACTCGGCTGAAGCTGTCGCCAATTTCCCACCGCTGCGCGCGCCGCTGCGGGCACAGGCCGCGCACGATTTCCTCTTGATGCACATGATCCCGGCGCCGGATACGGCCTATGAGGGCGTACACAAGCTCGAACCGGGTATGCAGCTTCATTTCGCAAGTGGCCGCGCGAACTTGAGCCGCTACTGGAAACCCCGGTTCAGCGAGCGCCG
>CAUJKI010000193.1 GCA_963205015.1 Pseudomonadota bacterium | reverse complement strand
GGATGCCGGCGCCCTGGTCGGTGATGGTGAATGCGATCATCTGGCCCTCACGTACGCACGAAAGGCGGATCAGGCCGCCGGGCTCCGAGAAGCCGATCGCGTTGGAGAGCAGATTGTAGAGGATCTGGCGCACGCGGCCCTCGTCGGCGATCAGCTCGTCGACATCCTCGGCGACCTCGACCCCGAGTGCAAGATGAATGCGGCTCATGCGCTCTTTGACGCCCAGCGCCGCCGATTCGATGATCGACACCACCTTGGCCGGCGCGAGCCGCAGCTCGAGCGCGCCCGCGTCGATGTTGGCGAGGTCCAGAATGTCGTTGATGGTCGAGAGCAGCGTTTCCGAGGAGCGCGAGACCGCGGAGAGATATTCCCGCTGCTTCTCGTTCAGCTCGCCGATGCGCGGGCTTTCGAGGAGCTCGGTGAAGCCGATGATGCTGGTGAGCGGCGTCCTCAGCTCATAGGACACGTGGCTGATGAACTGGCTCTTCAGGCGGTCCGCCGCGATGAGGGCCTCGTTGCGCTCCTCGAGGGCGCGGGCATAACGCTTCGTGACCGTGACATCGGCGAAGCTGACGAGCGTGCCGCCGTCGGGAAGCGGCAGCGCGGCGTATTCGATGACGCTCTGGTCGGCGCGGGTCATCTGGCCGGCCGCGTGGTGGCGCTGATCGGAGAAGGCGGTCGCCACCTGGGCGATGTTGCTCCATTCGGTCGGCTCATCGTGCAGGATCTGGCATTGACGGATGATCTCGTCGATGTGCGGCTCGTCCTGCAGCATGCGCCGGCCGAGCTTCCAGATGCGCTCGAAGGCCTGATTGAAGAGCTTGAGGCGCCCGTCCGTGCCGAACACCGCGACGCCCTCGGCAAGATGGTCAAGCGTCTCGCGCTGCACGCGGATCATCTCATTGTAGCGGCTTTCGAGCGCCAGCCGCTCCGTCTCGTCCTCGTAGAGATAGGTAATGCCGCCATCCGGGCGCTCCTCGGCCATGACGTGCACAGAGCGGCCGTCGGGAATGTGCCACCACTCCTCGGGCTCCGAGCCGGTCTTGTAGCCGGCGAGCACCTTGGTCTTCCATTCGCGATAGTTCACCACCTCGGGGATGCGGCTCCTCTCGCGCAGGCGGTCGAGCAGCTCCCCGTGCATGGGGCGTTGGCTCAGCCAGTCGGCGTCGAGCTGCCAGAGCTTGGCGAAGGCGTCATTGAAGAAGCTCAGGCGCTGGTCGCGCGAGAAGATCGCGACGGCGGTCGAGACGCGATCCAGCGTGCGATAGAAGGTCGCGACGAGACGGTCGACCTCGCTCTCGGCGCTCTGGATGGCCGTGACGTCGATGGCGCAGGCGACACTCGCCTCGCCGAACGGCAGCACGACGATGTCATGGTGGCGCCGCTCGCCGCCGATGATGAGCGGCATGCGTTTGCGGAAGCTCTCCTGGCGCACGAGGACGTTGGCGAGCTCCTCACGCTGGCGCGTCTCGAGCAGCTCGAGCTGGCCGTCCGTGACCCCGACCTCGCTCTTGGCGCCGACAGCCCGCACATAGGCCTTGTTGACCCATTCGATCTGGCCGCTGCCGCCGCGGATCCACACTGGATGAGGCAGCGCATTGTAGAGCGCGCGGCCGAGGCCGATATCGCGCGCGAGCTGGCGATGCTGTGAGATGATCTCGGCGACCTGCTTGCGGTATCCGGCAATATCCCTGAAGCGCAGGATGGCGCGGCCGCCCGAAACGCGCCCGTCCGCTTCGACGTCGCCGCCGGCGCCCGTGCGCAGCAGCAGATTGAAGGGTTGGCCCTGCGTGAAGAGCGTATCGAGCTTCGCCTTGAGATCGCGGGCGGACTCCGGTTCGAGCCAGGCGCCGAGACGCATGAGAAGCTGGGGATCCTCCGGCAGGCCCGGCACCGTGGTCAGCGTATGCGCGGCGACGCGCATGTTCTCGCCCTGTTGCCAGAAGATCAGGACCTGCGGCTCGGCCTTGATGATTGCTTCCGCGGCAGCAAGGCTGCGACGCAGCTCGACGACCTCGTCGCGGCGCTGCCAGAGGCGCCAGCGCTGCTGCAGCCACGAGCGCCAGATCAGCGTCGTCATGGCCGCCGCGGCGCCCATCAGCACCGCACCCGCCAGCAGCCAGCCGAGCTGGAAAGAGCCGACGACCTGGATGCTGGTGTCGAACGCCGCGATGGCGAGGACCGCGATGGACGCAATGGCTGCCATCAGCAGGAGGATCAGATCCTCCCGTGCCAGCCGCCGCTTGCCCATGCGTCCCGTCGCGTCCATCAGTTCCCGGAATCACCAATCGGCCCGGCCGCGCACTGGTCTTAAGCGGAACTGGTGAAAACCAAGGCGCCAGGGCTTGTGCTGCCTGTCGCAAGACTACGAATCAGAATTATGCCGACTTTCCCAGGTCCTTGCCAGCATATCTGCTGCGCGTCGTGAAGAAACAAATCTAATAAAATCAATGAGAAGCGTCTGCGTCTGGGCACCGGAGCGTGGCCCATCCGACACGGGCTTGAAATAGCCGTCAGGCTGCCCGTCGGCGCGTGAAAGGGTAGGCGAGGATGGTGCCTACCGCGACCAGTGTGCGCCACGTCCCGCGGACAAACGCGATGGAGGCACTGGCGGGAGCAACCAGCGGCATGAACAGGAGGAGGAAGATCATCCCGCGCACTCCGCGGGCTGCCCAGTACCCTGCGCGGCGCGGATAATCGGTCCGCGCCTCTACGGGCCATAGGCGCTGCCACCATTCGCGCGCGACGCCGAGGCCCGTGAGGCCGATCACCGCGAGCAAGAGATAGATGACCTGCACGAACGCGGGAATGCCGGGTACGAAGCGCGCATCGAGTTCCCGCTGGCGCACGCGGCTGGTGAGGTCGAGTCGCAGGCCGCTGGCAACGATTGTGCCCGTGACTTCGGGGGCGAGATCGCGCCACGTCTCGCTGACCGGCGCCGTCCATCCGCCTCCGGCCCCACGCGCAAGACCTGCGAGCTGGAAGGCCGTGCGCAGCTCCTGCATGACGACCGCATCGATCTCGACGGGAACGCCGCCCGTGAGCTGCGCGATGAGATCGGGAAGCGCGGGGCTCGTGCGCGGGCCATCGAGCCGCGTCAGCGCAACCCGCTGCCAGAACCAGTTGCGTGTTCCGGGCTGGCGGGCGCTCGCGCTCTCGATCACCACGAGATTGACGTCGTGCACGGCGGCCGCGTGGCGCAGCTCGTCGAGCGCGAGCGTGCGCTCGGGGCCGCTCGACGGCCGGAAATGCAGTGTCTGGCCGACCATGCGGCCGGAGATCACGACGGTGCTACGTGCGACGGCGTTGAGCATGTGCGGCAGGCGCTCGGGATCGACGGTCTCGACTGTGACACGACCTGCTGTCATTGCATCCGCCGGCCGCGTGCGCTTCAGGAGGCCTGTCGCGCCGGGTTCCAAGGCGAGCACGCGGAGCGCTGCGAGATCGACGGGGCGCGCGAGCTGCCAGAGAATTTCGTGCACCTCGGTGCGGTTGCGAACCGGTACGCGCACGCCGCCGCCCACATCGAGGCTGTAGCGCTCGACACCGCCGACGATCCGCCGATGGAGCCCATAGACGCGGTTTTCGATCAACGCGTTGAACTCGGCATCGGCCGGCAGCTCCTTGAGCTTGGCGCGGTCCTTGAAGAGCGTGTTGTTGGTCAGAAGAATGAGCTGCTTCGCCGCTTCCTCGGTCAACGGTGTGAGCACGCGCAGGCCGCGGCTGAGCTCTTCCGGCGTCGCCGCAGTGAATACCTCGCCCTCGGCATTGCGCAGGCGCCAGTGCCCCTCGTCCGTAAGCTCGACTGCTACCGCCCGCGACCGCCGCGCGGCCGGCAAGGTCTTGAGGTGCGCGCCGGCTTCCTCGATCGCGGCAATGCCCTTGCCAGTACGCTTCACACCGGCGTCGTCCGCGTGCTTGAGAACGCGCGTCAGCCAGTTCGCGCCGGCGGACGGCGCTGCAGATAGGATGGCGAGCGCGAGAAGGCTCGCCGCGAGCGCCCGAAAGAGGCCATTCGAGAGAGAATCCATGCCGTCACTCCAACAGCAGGATTGCGGCAGATGCGGCGCGTTCGCGCATCAGCCCTTGGCTTTGGCC